>NZ_BCPO01000180.1:0-31047 GCF_016586105.1 Burkholderia sp. E168m15 | reverse complement strand
GCGCCGATACGACCCGCTCGCCCGCCGGCACGGTCGCCTCGTACATCGCGCCGCCGTGACGCTGCTTCACTGACAGGATCAGGCGCGGCTCCATCCGCGTCCCGCCGTTCGCGAACACGCTGTACGCGCTCGCGAGTTCGAGCGGCGTCACGGCGCCCGCGCCGAGCGCGAGCGGCAGCGACGCCGGATTGCGCTGCGCGTCGAAGCCGAAATGCACCGCGTGCTGCTGCACGTAGCGCGCGTCGGTGGCCTGCATCAGGCTGACCGCGACCAGGTTCTTCGAGCGCACGAGCCCGCGCCGCACCGGGATGAAGCCTTCGTAGCGATTGCCGAAATTGCGCGGACGCCACGGCCGCGCGCCGGTTTCCGCGTGCGTGAGTGTGCGCTGCGTATCGTCGACGAGCACGCCGGGGAAGTAGCCCTTCTCCAGCGCCGCGGAATAGACGAACGGCTTGAAGCTCGACCCCGGCTGGCGATACGCCTGCAGCGCATGGTCGAACACGTTGCGATCGAAATCCGCGCCGCCGACCAGCGCGAGCATGTCGCCGGTGGCCGCATCGAGCGACACGAGTGCGCCTTCGAGACCGTTGCGCATATCGCGCTTCGCGCGGGACTGGCGGCTCAGCGTACGGTCGAGTGCGGCTTCGGCCGCGCGCTGGTCGCGCATCGAGATCGTCGTCGTCACGTCGAGGCCGAGCGTGTACGCGTCGTCATGAAACCGTTCGACCATCATCCGGCGCGCCCGCTCGGCGACGTACGGCGCCGCGACGATGCCGGGCGGCGGCGTGGTCGCCAATGCGATCGGCGCGTCGACGGCCGCGCGATACGTCGCCTCGTCGAGCTGGCCAAGCGCATGCATCCGGCCGAGCACGTAGTTGCGCCGCGCGGTCGCGCGCGCCGGGTTGACGACCGGATTGAATGCGGACGGCGCCTTCGGCAGCCCGGCGAGCACGGCCGCCTCGCCCGCGCTCAGCGCGTCGAGCGGCTTGCCGAAGTACACGTGCGCGGCGGCCGCGAAGCCGTAGGCGCGCTCGCCGAGATAGATCTCGTTCATGTACAGCTCGAGCAGCTTGTCCTTGCTGTATTCGCGCTCGAGCTTGGCGGCCATCAGGATCTCGGCGAGCTTGCGGCTCAGCACCTTGTCGCGCGTCAGGTAGAAGTTGCGCGCGACCTGCATCGTGATCGTGCTGCCTCCCTGCCCCGGCTGGCCCGTCACGACGTTCGCGAACGTCGCGCGCGCAAGGCCACCGATGTCGACCGGGCCGTGTTCGTAGAACTTCGCGTCCTCGGCCGCGAGCAGCGCATGCCGCATCAGCGGCGGGATGCGTTCGAGCGGCACGAACTCGCGCCGCTCGACGCCGTATTCGGCCAGCAGGTCACCATCGCGCGAGAAAATCCGCAGCGGCAAAGCGGGACGATAGACGGCCAGGTGTTCGACGGACGGCAACTGCGTCCAGATGCGATCGATCGTCCATGCGCCGATGCCCGCGCACGCGAGCGTCAGGCCGAGCAGCGCGCCCGCGAGCGTGCGCCAGATGCGACGGCGGCGCGGCGGTGTGGATGGCGGCGCGGGCGGCGGCGACGGGTTGGCGGTGGGATCGGTCATGTCGGGCTCCTTCTTCAGTGCCGCGACGGCCGGCGCGCGAGCGGCGCCGATCGGTCACGAAAGGCGCGCATTGTCGAAGGGATGGCGCGAAACCGGAACATTCTTTAGCCAAAGTTTGGCTGGCTAAATTTTATTTAGGAAAGCGCTTTAGGTCCTGCTTGGACCGGGTATGCGGGTCGGCGGCATGTCGTTGCGGGCGCGCGAGCCGGTTCGCTTGTACCATCGTCGGATGTTCGATCGATATCTTGACTTGTGGGGTCTCGTTCCCGACGGCGGCCCGATCCTGACCGCGAGCGGCGGCCTGCTGCCGGTCGTCTGGCACGCGCGGCCGGCGATGCTGAAAGTCGCCACGTGCGACGAAGAACGCCGCGGCAATGCGCTGATGGCCTGGTGGAACGGGCAAGGCGCCGCGCAGGTGTGGCAGCACGACGGCGACGCGATCCTGCTCGAACGCGCGCAGCCGGCGCCGTCGCTGGCTGCGTTGTCGGCTGCGGGCCACGACGACGATACGATGCGTATCGCCTGCGACGTCGTCGCGCGGCTGCACGCGCATCGTGCGCCGCTGGTGCCTCCGGTCGTGCCGCTGCACGACTGGTTCTACGCGCTGCTGTCGAACGATGTCGACAACGATGCGCTGCGCCGCTCGGCGGCGATCGCTCGTCAGTTGCTGGCTGGGCCGTCCGTCGACGAAGTCGTGCTGCACGGCGACATCCATCACGACAACATTCTTCATTTCGGCGATCGCGGCTGGCGCGCGATCGACCCGAAAGGGCTGCGCGGCGAGCGCGCGTTCGATTACGCGAACCTGTTCTGCAATCCTGCGCATGACATCGCGGTCGATCCCGTGCGATTCGAGCGACGCGTTGTGCTCGTGGCTGACGCCGCGGGACTCGATCGGCGCCGGCTGCTGCAGTGGATTCTCGCGTGGTCGGGACTGTCGGCCGTGTGGTTGATGGAAGACGAGTTGCCGGCCGATACGCGGCTGGCGGTTGCGATGCTTGCGGCGGGGGCGCTCGGGTTGTAACGATACGCATCGCCAATGAAAACAGGTCCGTCGCAGGTTTCTGGGGAACGCTGCGAAGACCACCGGTATTCGGCCTGTTTTAGGCACTCGACCATAAGGGCTAGATCGCCGACAATCTTCAGTACCCGCTTGCCTTTGGTCAATATCAATGAAAGTTTCGAGAGATTTCGGAATCGTTGTCCGGCGGGCTGCGCTAGCAGCCAAGAATGTCGAGCTATCCACGGTCATGGTCGAATTCAATTTTCGGGAATCTTTTGACGAATCCGATAGCCTCATATCGCTTGGCCCGTTCTTTGGAAGCGATGCGGCCGATGAGTGCACGAAGTCATTGGAGCGGCTTGGGCTGACATACATCGACGACTTTTTTGTCTTCGAGCAGTTTGTGCCCGACTGGTGTTCGTTCGAAGTATTTTGACGTGAGCGCCGATATCGAGTTTCCGAGGTCTGCTATCGGCCACAAGCTGACGTTCGATTGACACACACAGTGCATCTGAACAGCATTGACCGAGACGCATTACGCGATCTGCCTGGCGGCCGCTCCACCCATGAGCATCGAGGCCACCTAATCAGCACAGGTTTGCAGCAGGCAATCCCGCAGCCATCGGTGTGCGGGGTCCGGATCGACCTTCGGATGCCACATCATTGAGACCACGACAGGCTCGGTTTGGACGGGCAGCTCGAACGTATGCATGCCAATGCGACCTGACGCAGTCTGACGAAATGGCACGTTTGCAACAATACTGCCGCCTTGCGCCAGCGCGAGCGCAACCGGAAAACTCGATACCGTCGTTGCAACACGGCGCTTTGCGCCAAGCGCGCTCAGCAAAGCATCGATCGGGCCGTCGCGACGCCCCCTGCGCGAAACGCTCACGTGCGGGTATCGCGTGTATGCATCGATACTGACCGGATCATGGCCAGCAAGCGGGTGAGACATCGCAACCACACCGACAAAACGGTCTCTCAGTAGCGTCTGCACACGAATCTCCGGTCCACTTTTCCCAAGCACCCCAACTTCGATATCCGCCTTGTCCTCTCGCAGCGCGGTGGCGTCCTTCTCGTCCTGCATGGAAAAGCGCAGGTGAACGCCCGGCGCTGCCGTAGTGACGATGTCGAGTAGCTTCGCACCGAATTCCGTCGCAAATCCCTCGTTACAGCGGATGGTGAAGGTTTGCGTCAGCGATGCAGGGTCAACGAGCTCGGCCCGCGTGAGGATGTCCTGCGCCATTGCCAGCATGTCGAGTACGCGGGGATGCAATGACAAGGCACGAGGTGTCGGAATCAGCGAACGGCCGGCCCGGATGAGGATAGGGTCCCCGAACGCGTCGCGCACTCGGCTCAGGGTGCGGCTCATGGCGGATTCGCTCAGATGCAGACGTTTTGCCGCCTTGACAACGCTGCGCTCTGCTACCAGAACGCTGAACGCCTTGAGTAAGTTGAGATCGGCCGACATCCAGGTTTGACGTTTCATGGCAGGCGTTTGACGCAATGTGCACTTCGGGATTTTGCACTGGTGCGCGCCGCGAGGCCAATCAATACTTGATTCCAGCAGCTGGACCTTCCTGGGCCGGGGCTGCGCAGGCACATCTCGATCGCCAGAGGTAAATATGCAAATTGAAAAACCGGTCCAAACCGCGGGAAGCCACGACGGTTTCCCTGAGTTCATCTCCGATTGCTGGCAGGACCATACCCACCACCCCAAAGCCATCCGCACAAAATTGCATCGATTTCTTGCAGCCAACGCAAAAATTGAGCATCTCGTCGAACTATCGGCCCTTGCATGCCATATCAACGCCGAACATCTCGGGGACTGGCAATCGGTCATGGACTACTACGTCAGGTTGGATACCGCGTTTCCATCGTTGCCGAAGGAGGTCCGACATCGACTCAGGCGGCAGCGAGCAATCATCACAAAGGCTCTGGACGTGCGCGCCGACCTTGCCGGATTCGACGAGAGGGACGTGTTGTACATAACCGCATTGGCGCTGCCTGCCGCTACGCTGCAGATCGATGCTTCGGCAGGACAAGCCCTGCTTTCGCAAGTCATGGCATTGCTCGATATGATTGGCTCGGAAGCGGCCGAGCGGAGGCTGGTCGCCGTCGTCACAGCCAATCTGACGTGCGACATCGTCCAGAAGTATGAGCTTCCAGCGGACATGCGAGCGCTGTTGCTCCGCGTTGCGAAAACCAGCCATGAGCTTTGGAATCTTGTCGGCGACGCGTCGGACAGGTCTCGTTCAGCCTACCGCCTTTCCCTGGCGTACGTGCGCTCCGACGAACCGGTCGGCAACGGTAGTGGACGCTATCCGCGTTTCAGTCACATTGAAGCTTAGCCTCGACGTTCGGCCGGTCAGGCTCACGTTCTGTGATGGGCTTTCGTGGTTGGGGGCGATCATACCGATCCTCACCGGCCTGGCGCACGCGCTAAGATCCAGTTCCGATTGAGGTGACCGTGTCGAGTGGCACCTTTGGAGAAAACGGAAAGACCGCTTCGGGTCGCCACCCGACATCCAAGGAAACCCGCGCGGAACCCCGAAAAAAAACCCGCCGGCTCACACCGGCGGGTTTTCATATCCAACTTGCGCGACGCTTCAGCGCGCCGGATTCAACGTCAGGTTCATGTGACGGTTCACATCCTTGTACAGCAGATAACGGAACCGCCCAGGCCCACCCGAATAACATGCCTGCGGACAGAACGCGCGCAGCCACATGAAGTCGCCGGCTTCCACCTCGACCCAGTCCTGGTTCAAGCGATAGACAGCCTTGCCTTCCAGCACATACAGGCCGTGCTCCATCACGTGCGTTTCGGCGAACGGAATCACGCCGCCCGGCTCGAACGTCACAATGTTCACGTGCATGTCGTGACGCATGTCGCTCATGTCGACGAAGCGCGTCGTCACCCATGCGCCGTTGGTGCCCGGCATCGGGATCGGCTCGACGTCCTGCTCGTTGGTCACGAACGCGTCCGGCAGCGGAATGCCGTCGACGGCCTGGTAGTGCTTGCGCACCCAGTGGAAACGCACCGCGGCATCGCTGACGTTGTGCAGCGTCCAGTCCGCGCCCGGCGGAATGAACGCGTAACCGCCCGGCTTCAGCGTGTGCTTCTGGCCTTGCAGCGTCAGCTCGGCTTCGCCTTCGACGACGAACAGCACGGCTTCGGCGTTCTTGTCCTGCTCGGGCTTGTCGCTGCCGCCGCCCGGATTCACTTCGACGATGTACTGCGAGAAGGTTTCCGCGAAACCCGACAGCGGGCGGGCGATCACCCACAGGCGCGTGTGGGTCCAGAACGGCAGCCAGCTCGTGACGATGTCGCGCATCACACCCTTAGGGATCACCGCGTACGCCTCGGTGAACATCGCGCGATCGGTCAGCAGATCCGTCTGCGGCGGGTGGCCGCCATGCGGCGCGTAATACGTTGTCTTAGACATATTGCATCCAGGCAATGGGTTGGTCCGGCCCCGGGCGCAAACGGCATCGGGCGGTTCGCATGCGTGTGGGGCACGCATGCGACGGCGGGACATCGTTGCCGGGGTGGCTTGAAGGCGCATGCGCCTTCGGTCGGTCGGCCAGGCTTCGCGTCGGGTCCGTCCGGTTCAGCGGACACGGCGGCCCGGGTTGTCGGGCCGGCGGCCGGGCCGCGACGCTCGCCGGTCAGGCGGCGAGGCGCGGATGGCGGCACGGTTCGGCTCCGTACGCGAGCATCGCCGACGATAGCGAAGTCGATTGCGATCGACCAATTAAATGTTGCGATGACATCCATTCGATTTCCCACTATCGGCCGGCGGCCACGATACGCGGTCGGCATGCGTTGCGCGGCGTGCCGACTATCAGGGAAATCCTGACAGCGGCGATGTTCGCGCAATGCGCCAGCGCGGCAACGCGGCAACGCGGCGAGACACGCGCTGGTCTCGATGCATCCCGTTACGCAGGGCGAGGCGAAAGCAGTCGATACGTGCGCGGCAGCGGATCGCGGCGTGAGGGTCGCACGGAGACGGTCACGTCAGGTTGGAACGAGCCGACGTGTCGAAGAAAAAGCAGGCGTGATTCGGCCAACCCCGTCCGCGCGCATTGGGACGCGGCACGCGATATCGTCGAGAAGCGGAGAAAACAGCAGGAGGAGAATTGCCGGCCCGTCGATCGGGCATTTGGCAGCGGCTGATTGAAACCGGAAGAGAATCGCCGGTCTGGCCGGCGAAGCGGCCCGGCAGAGCGCCGGGCTGAAGCTCGCGTCGGGATACCGACGCCGTCGGCGCGCCGGTGCGCGAGTCGCGCACCGTGCCGCGCCAGCGACGATCAGTCCCAGTCGCGGTGGTGACGATGCTTGCGGTGACGGTAGCCGCGGTCGCCGTGATCGCGATCGTACGAGCTGCGCGACATGTTGCCGCCGAGCGCCGCGCCGGCACCGCCGCCGACCGCCGCACCCAGCAGGCCGCCCGTGCGGCCGCCCATCGCGTTGCCTGCCGCGGTACCCGCGCCGCCGCCGAGGGCGCCGCCGATGATCGCGCCGGTGCGCTCGCGACGGTTCGACGTCACCGCGCCGCCGGCGCCGCCGCCGATCGCGCCACCGATGACGGAGCCGGTGCTACCGCCGACTGCGCCGCCGACCGCTGCGCCGGCAACCCCGCCGAGCGCGCCGCCGAGCGCGTTGTTCAAGTCACCGGCCATTGCCGGCAGTGCAGTCGCGCCGGTCAACGCGGCGACGACGAGAGCGGGGGCGATTTTCTTCCACATTCCCGTATTCTTCCTTGTTCGCAATTCTGGTTATCGAGGTCCGCTCGGTACGACGATCTGAATCGATCGACGTCGGGCCAGGCATTGTGCCGGACTGCGGACCAATTCATTTCAATGAGCTTGCGGCGAAGAATAGCACCGGTCCCGCATTCCTGCCGTAGACATTGTGGTAACAAGTTGTTTACGAATCACAGACATTCAACGTGCCCGCCGAATCCGGCTGAAACCCTTGCCGGGATTTGCTCCGGCGGCAGTCTGACCCCACGTCGCGACACGCCGATCATGCACGCAGTCGCACGTTCGAGACACACGTGGCAACACATCCGCACACGCCGGTAACGGGCATCCGAACGACGGTAAGAGAAAAGATGACGGGGTCAGTACACGCCGGGCAGCAACCGCCACGTCCGCGCGCAATACGCGTCGTATTCGGCGCCGAATTGCGAACGCAGCAATGCTTCCTCCGAGCGGATTCGCGCGACGAGCGGCACGAGCGTCAGCACGACCAGCAGTACGCCGACGCCCGAGCGGAACACCAGCGCCCAGCCGAGCGAATTGATGACCAGGCCGAGATAGCTGGGATTGCGGATGCGGCTGTAGATGCCGCCGGTCACGAGCGTATGGCCCGGCTGGATCGCGACGAGCCCGCTGAAGCGTTTGCCTAGCACGAACACGGGCCACATGCGCAGCACGCCGCCCGCGAGGTACAGCCCGACGCCGATCCAGCGCACCGTATCGCCGCCGAAAGTCCAGACGTCGAACCGGTCGGTCAGCGCCGGCAGGTACGCGAGCAGGAAGCCGCTCACCCCGAAGGCCGCGAGCACCCAGCGGTTGTCGCGGTTCTCGCGTTCGCCGCTGCTCAGGTTGCCTTCGGTGAACAGCGCGGCGACGGCCATCACAAGGGTCGCGATCGCGACGACGGTCAGTTGCGGATGCGAGAAGAACGCGGCGAACCCGCCGCTGCCGAGCACGGCGAGCCCGAGATAGACGAGCGTGGCTACGCTCGACAGGACGATGACCTTGGGGGTGACTGTCATGACGGCCTCGCGGGGATGCGCTTTCCTGTGAAGTATAGGAACTGCGCACACCGGGTGCCGTGCGCGGCCGTCATGCGGCGCGGAAGTTCGCGCGCATCGTCAGGCCGAAGACGGCCGACCGGGCCAGGACGGCCGGCCGGCGCGCCGCGACGGGTCAGCGAATACGGAAGTTGCCGCCGATCCCGACACTGACGGGCGGCGCGTAATACGCGGGCGCATAGCCGTAGTAGGCCGGCGCGGGCGCGTAGCCGTACGGCGGCGCGACGTAGCAGCCGGACAGGCCGCCGATCAGGGCAAGCATGATGAGAAGTCTGGACATGGTTCGGTTCCCGGCGCGAAAGACCAATGGCACCGCGCGAAGGCCGCGCCGCCGCACCACGCGGCGGCCGGCACGAAGAGGCAACGCCCCTTCCTGTCGCTCGATGAAACGATGCGCGGAGTCTAGCGCCGGGCGTGGCCGGCCGAGTTTCCCGGGCCGTTACACGTGTTACCCCGTGTGACCGCTGAAACAGGCTGGGTCGGCGCAACGGCCCGCCGGTGGGCGGCGGCCGCGCCGACAGCGCTGGGGCTGTTACACGAAGCGGGCACGAATGCGCTGCGCGAGCGCTTCGAGCGTCGCCGCGTCGGCGACGTCGCGCGCATGCATCCGCAGCTCGGCGCCTTCCCAGCGCGGAATCACGTGGAAATGCACGTGCGGGACGGTCTGGCCGGCTGCCGCGCCGTTGAACTGGCCGATGAACACGCCGTCCGGCTCGAGCGCCGCGCGCACCGCCGCCGCGACGCGCTGCGTCATGCGGATACCGGCCGCGGCCGCGTCGCCGGACAGCTCGAAGATCTGCGCGGCCGGCTCCTTCGGGATCACGAGCACGTGACCGTCGGCCTGCGGCATCAGATCCATGATCGCGAGCGTCGCGTCGTCTTCGGCGACCTTCACGCACGGCAGTTCGCCGCGCAGGATTCGGGCGAACGGGTTGTTGTTGTCGTAGGACATGGCGTTTTCCGATCTCGGTTGGACAATTGGACTGGGAGAACAATGCCGGACGATTATCGGCCGATGGCCGGCCCGATATCAACTCGCCCGCCACGCGACGCCGGCCGAACCGTCGGGCACGCGGCAGCGCGAACGCCTGCGACCGTCATCACCGTCGCGCGTCACGCGTCACGCGTCACGCGTCACGCGGCCGCGATTGCACCGCCGCGCCCGAACCTGCGACACTGCCGGATCGTTGCCGGCCGGCACGCCACCGAGGACGCTCGCGCATGACGATTCCCCTCAAGAAGCTGATGCTGCGCGGTGTCGCGCTCGCGCTCGTAGCCGCGATCGGCTACACGGGATATATGCTGTCCCGGCTCGCGCCGATCGCGACCGGCTATGCGGCCAAGGCGCTGTGTTCGGGCGTGTTCGTGTCGGGCCGCCCGGCCGCGTCGGTGATCGACGTCGACATCATGGCCGGCGTCCATCCGTTGCTGAAACTGGTGCGACCGTCGCTCGATCCCGACCATCATCGTGCGGTGGCGACCTTCGCCGGCTTCGCCGAACGCGAAGCCGACTTCCGGCCCGGGCTCGGCTGCACGCTCGCTCTTGGGGCCCCGACCGGCGCGGCGGCGGCCACCTTGCCCGCCGCGTTGCCGCCCCTCCCCGATCCACCGCCCGCGCAGGTCGAGCCGCCCGCACCGGCCTCGCCGCCCGCCGGCGTCGACGCGCACCAGTTGCAGGCCGCGCTCGACCGCGCATTCGACGAACCCGATCCGGCGCGGCCGCGGCGCACGCGCGCGGTCGTCGTGATGTGGCGCGGCCACGTGATCGCCGAACGCTATGCGCCCGGCTTCACGGCCGATACGCCGCTGCCCGGCTGGTCGATGACGAAGACCGTCACGGCCGCGCTGGTCGGCGCGCTGGTCGCGCAACACAAGCTGTCGCCGGACGCGTCGGCGCTGCTGCCCGAATGGCGCGGCAGCGGCGATCCGCGCGCGGCCATCACGCTCGACGAGCTGCTGCGGATGACGAGCGGCCTGCAGTTCAACGAGGACTACGACGACCCGCTGTCCGACGTCGCGGTGATGCTGTTCACGCAGCCCGATACCGCGCGGTTCGCGTCGGCGAAGCCGCTGGCCGCGACGCCCGGCGCGCGGTGGTCCTACTCGAGCGGCACGAGTGCGATCGTGGCACGCGTGATGCGCGAAGCGCTGGGCGGCAGCGACGCGGACTATCTTGCGTTTCCGCGCCGCGCGTTGTTCGCGCCGCTCGGGATGCGCAGCGCGGTGTTCGAACCCGACGCGTCCGGCACGCTCGTCAGCGCGTCGTACATGTATGCGAGCGCACGCGACTGGGCGCGCTTCGGGCAGCTTCTGCTGCAGGACGGCGTGTGGAACGGGCAGCGGCTGCTGCCGGAAGGCTGGGTGCGCTACCTGACGCGCGCGACGCCGCAGTCGTCGCGGCAGGAATTCGGCGCGCAGCTGTGGGTCAAGGTGCCGGAGCCGTTCAACGAACGCGATCCGCACGCGCGGGCGATGCCGGCCGACGCGTTTCATGCGGTCGGCCATGAAGGCCAGTTCGTGAGCGTGGTGCCGAGCCGCGAGCTGGTGGTCGTGCGGCTCGGGCTGTCGCGGCCGGAAGCCGCGTGGAATCACGAGGCGTTTCTCGCCCGCGTGCTCGATGCGGTGCCGGCGCCCGGTGCGTGACGACGGAAGGCGCGCCGGTGAATCGATCGTGAAGCGGCGGCGATTGCACTACCGCCGCTTCAAGCGCGACCCGCGCTGCGTTACGGATTCGCGCTGCCGCCGTATTGCTTGAAACCTTCACGCGTCGCGAGACGTTCGACATAGCGCGACACCGCCGGCAGGTCCGGATGCTCGAACGGCGTGCCGAACCAGCGGTTCGCCGACAGGCCGATCGGAATATCCGCGAGCGTGAAGGTGTTGCCGGCCACGTACGCGCCGGTCCTTTCGAGTTGCGCATTCAGCACGCGCATGTGCGTCGTCCAGCCGGCGATCGACTGTGCGATGCCGTTCGGATCCTGGTGGTCGGGCGACTTGCGCACGAGGCCGAGGAAGGCGCCGACCCACGAGCGGTTCAGGTCCGAACCCTGCCAGTCGATCCACTGGTCGACCCGCGCACGCGCCTGCGGCTCGGCCGGATACAGCGCATCGCCGCCGTAGCGGTTCGCGAGGTAGCGGATGATCGTGTTCGATTCCCAGAGCACGAAATCGTCGTCCTTGATGACGGGCACGAGCGCGTTCGGATTCAGCGCGAGATAGGCCGGATCGTGGGTCGTGCGGAAGCCCGCGCCCCAGTCTTCCTGTTCGAACGGCAGGTTCAGTTCGGTGCACAGCCACAGCACCTTGCGGACGTTGATGGACGGAATCTTGCCGAGGACGTGCAGCATGCAGTCTCCTTGAGAGGTCGGGTGCGGCGTGTTCGGGGCGCACGGCACGCTCCGAACGCGTTCACGCCGATTTATACACGACCGCGCGGGAAACGGCAGACCGCGGGCGCGAAATCGGTGTGCGGCCGGTTCGTCAGGTCACGCAGCGCGTGCTCGGCGGTCGGGAAGCGGAACATGAACCCGTCCTGATGCAGGCGTGCCGGCATCACGCGCTGCCCGTCCAGCAGCAGCTCGGCCATCTCGCCCATCGCGGCGCGCAGCGGCGCGGCCGGCATGTGCAGAAATGCGGGGCGGCGCAGCACCTTCGTCACGACCTGCACGAATGCGCGCTGGGTCAGCGGCACCGGTGCGACCGCGTTGTAGACGCCGTGCATGCCCGGATTCGACATCGCGCGCGCCACGATTCGCAGCACGTCGTCGCGGTGAATCCAGCTCATCACCTGCGCACCGTCGCCGAAGCGGCCGCCCAGCCCGAAGTAATGCGGCAGCAGCATCGGGCGCAACGCCCCGCCGGGGCCGAACACGATGCCCAGCCGCAGCACCACCGCGCGCACGCCGTGGCGTTCGAGCGGCTCGGCGGCCGCCTCCCACCGCCGGCACAGATCCGACATGAAACCGGTGCCTGCGCTGCTGCCTTCGTCGAGCCGTTCGTCGCCCGGCCGCACGCCGTAGTAGCCGATCGCGGACGCCTGGATCCACGTGCGCGGCTTGACCTCGGCGGTTTCCACCCAGCGCATCAGCGCCTGCGTCACGCCGACGCGGCTGGCGAGCAGCAGCGCCTGCCGGCGCTTGCTCCAGCGCGCGCCCAGCACCGGCGCGCCGGCGAGATTGACGACCGTGTCGAAGCGCTCGTGCGGCTGCAACTGGTCGATGGACGTCACGCTGCGCACGCGGCCTTGAAAGAGGTAGGCGGCGCGCAGCGGATCGCGCGCCAGCAACGTGACCGTCTGCCCTGCGTCGAGCAGCTGGTTGACGAGCGTTTCGCCGATGAAGCCGGTGCCGCCGGTGACGAGCATGTGGCCGGGCCGCTGCCCCGCGAACGGGTTGGCGTCCGGCGCGCGGCGCGCGAGGCGGCACGCGGCGATCCCGTCGCGCACGCCCGATACCGTCACGCCGACGGCAAACAGGTTGAGCAGCCAGCCGCGCCAGCCGACGTCGATCGCGTGCAGCGCCGTCGGCTCGGCCGCCCACGCGGCGAGTTGCATCGCGATCATCCCGAACAGCGCGCCGCCGTTGACGGCCAGCAGCGTGTGCAGCACGCGCTCGGTCGCCGGCAGCTTGCGGCTCTGGTCCTCGACGAGGAAATCCCACAACGTCAGCACCACCTCGACGAACACGACCGCCGCGAGGGCCGCGACCCACGCGCCATGAAATGCGACGTTCGCGATCGACGCGAACACGAGGCCGTAGAGCACGGACCGTACCGCGTGAATCGTCAGTTCGAGCCGCGCGCGCGGGCTGTGCGGCAGGTCCTGCGTGAGTTCGTGATGGTAGAGCGTATCGAATGCGCCCATCGCGCCCTGCACGATCAGCAGGTTGAGCGCCCAGTCGAAAGCAGGCAACGTGTTCATGCGGTATCCCTCCTCCACAGCCAGACCAGCGGCGGCACCATCGCGACGAGCGCGACGACGTCGATCACTACATGGCCCCACACCTGCGCCTGCCACGACAACAGCATGTCCTGCGGCGCCCAGATCAACAGGCCGGCCAGCAGCCAGCCCCATACTTCCCGTTTCCGTAACCGGTTGCCGAGATGGACGAGCGCGAGCATCCAGACCGCGGCGCACTGCACCGTCGCGCCGAGCAGCGACATCCACCAGACCTGCTGGGCGCGCGCGGCTCCGGGTGCCGCTGCCGACCAGAAATGCCGCTCGATGCCGCGGTGATACGCGTCGAGCCAGGATGCGCCCGCGATCCACGGGAGCACCACGCCGACGAGCAGATGCACGATTGCGGCTGCGTACATCCAGCGCACGACGATGCGGCGCGGGATGTCTTGTGGCGGGCGATTCGCTGCTGCGCTTTCGGCGTTCCTGCCGATGCTGCACGTACCGCCTTCGCAGCAGGCTTCTGCGCGATACCCGAGCCACCGCGATACCGCTTGCCGATTGCCCGCCAGGCGGCGATACAGCGATGCGAATACGGCACGCATCGCCGGCACGCGAAGCAGCCGGACGAGCCCGCGACGGCCGAGTAGCGTGTGAGCAGCGAGGATGCTGTCGATGCCGGTCAGCATGCGTCCGTCGGGTAGACGCGCATGCAGTTCGCGATTCAGCGCGGGCAGGTCGACGTCCAGCGGCACCGGATCGAAACCCGGCTCGGCGATGTCGACGAACGCGAGCCGGTGTCGCACGTCGTGCTCGCCGAGACGCCGGATTTCCGCGACGCATAACGGACATCGCCCATCGAAATACAGCACCAATTCATTTGCATTCATGCTTTGCACTCCTTCTTGTTTTCTCAAGCATCATGAATCGATCGACTGCTGTCCCGCGTACGCCGTCGCTCCCGTGCGACGACGACCGGCTTACATCGGCTTGACCACCATCAGGAAATAGACGGTCAGCATCGCGAAGAACGCCGGATAGCCGAGCAGTTCCCAGCGCTTCGCGTAGCGCCAGTAGCGCGCCGGCAATGCGGCATCGCCGTTCGCGTGCGCAAGCTTCGCCATCGATGCAAGTTCGAGTTGCAGCCAGACGACCGGCAGCCAGCACGCACCGGCAACCGCGTACAGCACGATCGACGCGAGCAGCCACGGCGTATGCCACGGCCAGCCCGCCGTGTGCGCGAGCCACAGCCCGGACGCCGGCTGGAAGATCACGGCCGGCGTCGTGAACCACCAGTCCGCGCGCACCACGAGCCGCGACACGGCCGCGATCGCGGGCACCGACCGCGTGCGGTTCGCGAAGAACAGGTAGAACGCGGTGCCGAACCCCGTGCCGACCAGCAGCACCGAGGACAGGATGTGAAGGGCCTTGATGACGAGATAGGTGTTCATGCTTGTTCTTCTTCTGAATAGAGGATCAACAGGATGGCGAGAATCGGCACGTTCTTGAGCACGGGGCCGAACGGTTCGGCCAGCAGGCCCGGCATCGTGACCGCGATGACCGCCGAGTACGCGACGATCAGCGCCGCCTGCGCGGCCCACAGGCGCCGCGACGGCGCGACGACGGTCGCGATCCCGAACGCGAAATCCACCGCGCTGGCCGCGTAGAGCGCGATCAGCGCGGGCATGCCCGTCAGGTGCGCGGGCGCAAGCAGCGCGAGGCTCGCGTGCAGCGGATGGATGAATGCGCTGGCGATGGCCGTCCAGATCCACACGATCGCGAGCGCGCCCAACAGCAACGGGCGCCGCCACATCGCGAGCGCGTCGCGGCGCAACGCGGCGGCTTCCGCGCCGATGAAGCTGTCGATGCCGCGCGGCGGCCGGCCGAGCACGGCCGCGGTGGCCACCGGATCGCCGGTGTTGCCGCCGCGCAGCATCGTCCACGTGTCGCGCGTCAGCATCGCCCCCGGCCACACGCCGAGCAGCGCGGCCGCCGCGCCGACCAGCCGGCCCGGCAGCGTCACGCGGGCCGCCGGCGGAAATCCGAGCGCGGCGCGATAGGCGGCCAGCATCTCGCGGTATTCGACTTCGTCGCGGCCGACCACGTCGATCACGCGGCGGGCTCGCGCCGGCGGCGAATCGCTCGGCTGCATCACGAGCCGCGCGACGACTTCGGCGAGATCATCGACATGCACCGGGCGCAGTCGCTGATGCCCGCCTGCCGGCAGCACGTGCACGGGCAGGCTCGCGAGCATCCGGAAAAACCGCGCGGACGCGCCGGCCGCCCCGTAGACGAGCGCGGGGCGCACGATGCGGAAGTCGATCGGCAGCGTCTGCAGGAAACGGTCGGCCGCCTGCTTGCTCGCGAAGTACCGCGTGTCGCCGCGCTCGACGCCGAGCGCCGAGATCTGGATCACGCGCCGCACGCCGGCCCGGCAGCACGCGGTAAAGAGCGCGCTCGGCGCGGCGCGATGCACGGCATCGAGCGTCGCGCCGCGTCGATCGGCCAGCATGCCGACCGCGTTGATCACCACGTCGACGCCCTTCAGCCGCGCGAGCCACGCGTGCGGATCGACGTCGTGCGCGAAGTCGATCGCGACGTCGTACGGGCCGGCCGCGTGACGCACGCCGCGCAGCACGCGATGCCCGCCGGCTTCGAGCTGCGCGCACAGCGCCCGCCCGATGAAGCCGTTCGCGCCGCAGACGAGCACGGTCACGCCGCGTACGCCGGTGCGCTCGGGCGGGCAGATCGACGGCAAGGCTGCGTTCATTTTCACTCTCTATTTACAGTTATTTCTGTACAGACAGAAATAACAACCCCGAAAAAAGCGGGCTGCGTGCCCGCTCTCCCGTTACCGCTTACTTCGACGGCTTGCGCCTGACCGTCTGGCTGATCTTCGCGCCGATGCCGAGCGCCTTCATCAGCGTATCGGGCTTGAGCCGCAGCATTTCGTCCGACCAGGTCGTCAGCGTCTCGACGAACTGCAGCGTGTCGCGGATGCGCTGTTCGGTCTCGCGGCTCTCGTTCGCGATCTCCGGGCTCGTCAGGCAATCGCGCAGCACCGTGAGCGTCGGCTCGATCTCGCGCTGCCGCCGCCCTTCGACGATCAGCTTGAACAATTCCCAGATGTCGGTCGACGTCTCGAAGTGGTCGCGGCGGTCGCCGAGCACATGCACGACCTTCGCGAGCCGCCACGCCTGCAGCTCCTTCAGGCTCGTGCTGACGTTGGAGCGCGCGACGTTGAGCGTCTCGGCGATCTCGTCGGCCGCAACCGGCCGTCCGGCCAGGTAGAGCAACGCGTGAATCTGCGAGACGGTGCGGTTGACGCCCCACCGCGAGCCCATTTCGCCCCAGTGGAGAATGAATCGTTCGGCAATCGGTGTGAGTTCCATGGTGGGGAATTTAGTTTTTTCAGTTATTTCTGTCAAGAGAGAAATAACCGGGCGATCCGGCACCTTCCGGTCGCGCCCGCCCGCGATCGGCCGCTTCCTTTACAATGCGCGGGATTTTTCCGATTTCAGGCCGTCCCCGCCTTTCAGACAAGAGGTTTCCATGATCATCAAACCGCGCGTGCGTGGCTTCATCTGCGTGACGACTCATCCGGTCGGCTGCGAAGCCAACGTCAAGGAACAGATCGACTACGTGACTTCGCACGGCCCGATCGCCAATGGCCCGAAAAAGGTGCTCGTGATCGGCGCGTCGACCGGCTACGGCCTCGCCGCCCGGATCTCGGCCGCATTCGGCTCGGGCGCGGACACGCTCGGCGTGTTCTTCGAGCGTGCCGGCAGCGAGACGAAGCCGGGCACGGCCGGCTGGTACAACAGCGCCGCGTTCGAGAAATTCGCCGCGGAAAAGGGGCTGTATGCACGCAGCATCAACGGCGACGCCTTCTCCGACAAGGTCAAGCAGGTCACGATCGACACCATCAAGCAGGATCTCGGCAAGGTCGATCTGGTCGTCTACAGCCTCGCCGCACCGCGCCGTACGCACCCGAAGACCGGCGAAACCATCAGCTCGACGCTCAAGCCGGTCGGCAAGGCCGTCACGTTCCGCGGCCTCGACACCGACAAGGAAGTAATCCGCGAAGTGTCGCTCGAACCGGCGACGCAGGAAGAGATCGACGGCACCGTCGCGGTGATGGGCGGCGAGGACTGGCAGATGTGGATCGACGCGCTCGATGAAGCCGGCGTGCTGGCCGACGGCGCGAAGACCACCGCGTTCACGTACCTCGGCGAGCAGATCACGCACGACATCTACTGGAACGGCTCGATCGGCGAAGCGAAGAAGGATCTCGACAAGAAGGTGCTGTCGATCCGCGACAAGCTGGCCGCGCACGGCGGCGATGCGCGCGTGTCGGTGCTGAAGGCCGTCGTCACGCAAGCCAGCTCGGCGATCCCGATGATGCCGCTGTACCTGTCGCTGCTGTTCAAGGTGATGAAGGAAACCGGCACGCACGAAGGCTGCATCGAGCAGGTGTACGGGCTCCTGAAGGACAGCCTGTACGGCGCGACGCCGCACGTCGACGAAGAAGGCCGCCTGCGCGCGGACTACAAGGAACTCGATCCGCAGGTGCAGGACAAGGTCGTCGCGATGTGGGACAAGGTGACGAACGAGAACCTGTACGAGATGACCGACTTCGCGGGTTACAAGACGGAGTTCCTGCGCCTGTTCGGCTTCGAGATCGCCGGCGTCGACTACGACGCGGACGTGAACCCGGACGTGAAGATCCCGGGCATCATCGACACGACGGTCTGACGCGTCGATCCGCCGCCGCGCTCACGGCGCGGGCGGCGGGTTCGCACGACCGGCGGCGTCAACGCGGCGCCGGTTCTTCCAGATAGACGCCCGACGACAGCGTGGCCTTCACCTGCCGCGTGAACTCGTCGGTCGACACTTCCTCCGCCCCCGCTTCGATGGCGTCGTACGCCTGACGCACGACGTCGGCCGGCGTGGCCTTCGGCACGTCGAGGCCGGCCGTCAGGTCGGTATCGATGAAACCGGCATGCAGCCCGACGACCTGCGTGTGCTGCTCGCGCAGCGAATGGCGCAGCCCGTTGGTCAGCGCCCATGCGGCCGATTTCGACACGCCGTAGCCCGACAGGATCGGCCGGTTCACCCAGCTCGCGACCGACAGGATGTTCAGGATCGCGCCGCCACCGTGGGCCGCGAGGGTGCCCGCGAACGCGCGCGACATCGCCAGCATCCCGAACACGTTGGTCTCCAGGTGCGCGCGCAATGCGTCGACGGCGCCCTCGTCGGTCAGGCTGCCGAGCCGCGCGATGCCGGCATTGTTGATCAGCAGCGTGACGTCGCGCGCCGCATCGGCCGCCGCGGCGACCGCCGCCGGATCGGTCACGTCGAGCTTCACGGGCACGACGCCCGGCAGCGTCACGCTGGCCGGATCGCGCGCGCCCGCGTAGACCTTCCGCGCGCCCCGTTCGAGCGCCTGCTTCGCGAACTCGAGGCCAAGCCCGCGGTTCGCGCCCGTGATGAAAACGACTGCACCTTCGATCTTCATGACCCTTCCTTTCGGAGATTGAATCCCGCGCGTGCCGGTTCGCCGCACGCCCGGAATCCGGTGAAAAACCACGCTGCCATCGTGTACCGAACCGTTGCCCCGCCGGTGCCGACAGCCGGGCCGTCCCGCCGCCCGCGCCTCGCCGCACCCCAGACCCCGACCGACTTCGATCCATGCTGCGCCGGTTGCTTCGCTTCGTCCGCGAAGTCGGCTACACTCGAATCTCAATGTCGATCACCATCGTCTTTGCGATGCATGGTGCCAGCGCGACTTCGGCACGTCAATGGTGATCGCCATTGTGTTTTCAATCGACGCAATTGCAGGAATGAGGGAGGGATCGATGGGCGTCTCGAGACAACAGGCGGCGGAAAACCGCCACGCGATCGTCGCGGCCGCCGAGCGGCTGTTCCGGCTGCGCGGCGTCGACGCCGTCGGGCTGACGGAATTGATGAAGGAAGCCGGCTTCACGCAGGGCGGCTTCTACAACCATTTCAAGTCGAAGGACGCGCTGGTCGCCGAAGTGATGGACAAGGCGATGCAGGATCGCGCGGATTCGCCGAACGCCGGCAGCGTCGCGAAACAGGTAACGGCGTACCTGTCGGGCGCGCATCGCGACAACGTCGAGGGCGGCTGCCCGCTGTCGGGCTTCGCGGGCGATGCGCCGCGGCTGACCGACGCGGCGCGCGCCTGCTACACGCGCGGCGTCGCCGCGTATCTCGAGCGACTGGAACGCATGGTGGCCACGGAAGGCTCGGCCGCGGCCGACGCGCGCGACGACGCGATCGCCGTTCTCAGCCAGATGGTCGGCGCGCTCGTGCTGTCACGCGCTGTCGCCGGCACCGATCCCGCGTTGGCCGACGAGATTCTCGATGCGGCGCGCCGCACGCTCGTCGGGCAGCCGGACGATCCAGCCGCCGTGCCGGCATAGCGGCTCATCGGCATTCGCGCGCGACCGCGTCGCCATCGCGCGCTATCGGACTGCCCGCGCGGCGTCCCACAGCGGCTGCGCACCGCGCGCCGCATTCCACGCGGCAAACTGCGTGCGCCACGATTCGAACGGCTGCGCGAGCGGATGGCGCGGGTCGTCGCTGAGCGCATACGCCATCCCTTCGATCAGCCAGCGCGGCTTCGTCACGACGGCGAGGTTGCCGAGCACTTCCGCCTGCCGGTGATGGATCAGCTCGTGCGCGAGAAAGTAGGTCTGCCAGCCGCGCGGCGCGATCACCACGCCGAAATCGCCGAGCGTCAGCCCCGCGCGCGCGCCGAGGCCGAACGCATCGGCGCACGTGCGCGTCGAGCAGAACACGACGCGCGGCGCGGCCCGGAACGGGCCGACGGCCGCCGCCGCGCGCGCGGAGCCGTCGCGATAGAGCTGCTGCGCCGCGCCGAGCTTCGCGACATCGTCCGTGCAGATGTCGGCGCTCGGGCACGACACGCCCGGAATCAGCGCGGGCGCGACGACGCGCAACGGCTTGACGAGCGCATACGCGGCAATCGGCAGCGCGACGAGCAGGCCCGTGAGGGCGAAAGCGACGTGGGCGCGTTTCATCGAGGCGGCGGTTCGACGGATGCCATTACGCGAGCTGCTTGTGGAAAAACGTCGTCGCGCACAGCGCGCCGTCGGGCATCAGCGCATAGTTCGGCACGACGCCGACGCGCTGCCAGCCGGCCCGCTCGTACAGCCGTTCGGCGTCGCCGCCCGTCACCGTGTCGAGCACGAGCACGGTCTTGCCGGCGTCGCGCGCGGCCGCTTCGGCGGCCGCCATCAGCCGCGCGGCGACGCCCTGCCGGCGCGCGTACCGCGACACGAGCATCTTCGCGATGTCCGCGCGATGCGGCTGGTTCTCCGGCTGCGCGGTTACGACCTGCACGGTGCCGACGATCCGGCCGGACGCATCCTCGGCGACGAGCAGGATGCGCTCGTCGTTCGCGACGCCCTCGGCCACGCGCGTCCAGAACGCGACGGCGGTCGGCCGCGCGATCGGCAACATGAAGCTGACGGATGCGCCACCTTCGACGCAATCGATCAGCACGTCGGCCAGCGCGTCGACACAAGCCATCGCTTCGCTCGCGCCGACGCGGCGCACGGTAACAGGTTCGGTCATGCCTTCTCCGGTAGTCAGGTGGGCCGCACGCACGGGTTCGGCGTGGGCCGGAATCGGAAACGACACCGGCCAGGCGTCGAGGCGGGCTCAACGGCGACGGGCGTCCGGCAACGCGGCGCCCGGTCGGCGCGTGTTACCGCCCCACTATCGTACGTGACGAAAATGTTCGCTGCATGCCTGCAACATCGCCTACACTTAGCCGAATGGATAACCTTCAAGCCGGCCTCAGCGACGTGTTCCATGCCCTCGCCGATCCGACGCGCTGCGCGATCGTCAGCGCGCTCGGCCAGGGCGAGCGGACCGTCTCCGCGCTGGCCGCGCCGTTCGACATGGCGCTGCCGTCGTTCATGAAGCACGTCGCGGTGCTCGAGCGCAGCGGCCTCGTCGCGACCCGGAAAACCGGCCGCTCGCGCACCTGCGTGCTGGTCGGCAGCCGGCTGACCGAGGCCGAGGCATGGCTCGCCGCGCAGCGCGCGCAATGGGAAGCGCGATCCGATCGTCTCGTCGAATTCGTCGAACGCCGTCACCAGGAGGAGCAAGATGTCAGCCAGCCACGTCGAACCCGCTGAAGCCCACGATCTCGTCATCACGCGCACGCTGCGCGCCCCGCGCCAGGCGCTCTGGCGCGCCTGGACCGACCCCGCGCTGCTGAAGGAATGGTGGTGCCCGAAACCATGGACCACCGAGGTGCGCGCGTTCGACCTGCGGCCGGGCGGCGCTTTCCATACGTTCATGCGCGGCCCCGACGGCGGCACGAGCGACAACCCCGGCTGCTTCCTCGAGATCGTGCCGGAATCGCGGCTCGCGTTCACGTCGATGCTCGCGGGCGGCTGGCGGCCGCAGACGCCGTGGCTGGGCTTCACGGCGATCATCACGATGGCCGACGACGACGCGGGCAGCCGCTACGAAGCGCGCGTGATGCATCCCGACGCCGCGACGCGCGAGCGCCACGAAGCGCTCGGCTTTTTCGAGGGCTGGAACACCTGCATCACGCAGCTCGACGACTTCGCCGCCGCGCTGCGCTGACCGCCGCCTCGCGTGCGGTCATTGCATGCCGCCGCGCCCGCGCCTAGGATTCCTGAAGGAAGCATGACGACACGCCGGGCGCCGGCGTGCACCGTCTCGCACGCTTCGCGGGAGGCGACATGTTGCACACGCACACGCATTCGACCCGGGTCAGCCGGCACCTGAACGCGCCGCGGGGGCGCGTCTATCGCGCGCTGCTCGACCCGCACGCGGTCGAGCAATGGAAGGTGCCCGACGGCATGACCTGCCGCGTGCACGCCTACGACACGCGCGAAGGCGGCGCGCTGCGCGTGTCGCTGAGCTACGACGCACCGTCGGCCGGCAACGGCAAGACCACCGCGCGCACCGACACCTATCACGGCCGCTTCGTCACGCTCGTGCCCGACCAGCAGATCGTCGAGATCGATGTATTCGAAACCGACGATCCGATGCTGCGCGGCGCGATGACGATCACGATCACGCTGTCCGACGAAGCGGGCGGCACGCGCGTGGACGCCGTGCACGACGGCGTGCCGCCCGGCGTGCCGGCCGCCGACAACGAGACCGGCTGGCAGATGGCGCTGGCGCGGCTCGCGGCGCTGGTGGAAGCCGGGTGACGCCGCGCCCGCGCGTCAGCCGAGCCGGTACGCGTGCGTGACCGTGCCGCGGAACAGCGCGTCGCGCTCGTCCGCGCTGGCCTGCGCGGTCAGTCGCTTGAACGCGTTCCAGCCGTTCACGAACGAATACGAGCCCTTGTCGACCGGGAAATTGCTCTCGAACATGCAGCGCCCGGGGCCGAACGCGTCGATGCAGGTCATCATCCACGGCTTCCACGCGTCGGCGAGTTGCGCCGAAGACGGCGGCTTCGCGCCTTTCTCGAAATCGAACCCGTTGATGCGCATCCCGAGGCCGCCGACCTTCACGTACACGTTCGGCAATTGCGCGAGCGTGCGCATCGACGCCGACCAGCGCTCGAACACCTCCGGCCGCTTGTCCGCATAGCTGCCGATCCGCACGACGCCGCCGCAATGGTTGACGATGATCCGCGTCTCCGGGTTCGCTTTGGCGAGATCGAATAATTCGGGCAACTGCGGGAAGAACAGCCACGCGTCGTACGACAGCCCGAGCGGCGCAAGTTGCGCGACGCCGGCCCGGTACGCGGGATCGAGCAGCAGCCCGCGCGGCACCGCCGACAGCGGATTCGCGAGCGTCGGATCGGCATCCCACGTACTCAGGTGCCGCACGCCGCGAAACCGTCCGCGCCCCGCTTCGAGATGCGCTTCCAGCACGTCGCGCACGCGTTCGCCGAGCCGCAGGTCCGCATGGCCGACGATGCCTTTCGCGACAGCCACGGGGCCGTGCTGAAGCGGCTCGGTCACGCCGGCGACGTAAGCCGTCTCGCCCACCGGCTTCAGTTCGGCCGGGCCCGAATCGCGGTAACGCGTCTGCGCCTGCATGTAGACGGACGCCTGGATGTTGTGGCCCGAGCGCGCGTCCCGCAGATAGTCGTCGAGCATGTAGATCCAGCCCGGCCGTTCGTAGAAGTGATGATGCGCGTCGACGATCGGCAGGTCGGGCTCGAGCGCGGGTTCGAGCGCCGACGCGAGCCAGTCGGGGCGGACCGCGAGGTAGTTGCTTTGCGTCATGCGGGAGGCTCCATCATGGGCCGGCGTCTCGGCGAACGCGGGCAGCGCGAGCGAGGCGGCGGCCGCACCGATCAACCGGCGCCGTTTGATCGAAAAGGTCATGTCATTCGCTCCGGTCGAACGCGTACAGCGACAGCGTGAGCAACGTCGTGATCGCCAGCACGATCGCGAGGCCGAGCATCCCGGCCGTGAAGGTGCCGAAGCTGTCCTTCAGGTAGCCGACGAGATAGGGGCCCGCGAAGCCGCCAAGCGCGCCGATCGAATTGATCAGCGCCAGCCCGCCGGCCGCGGCCTGGCCCGACAGGAAGCGCGACGGCAGCGTGTAGAAGATCGTGCGGCCGGCAATCGTGCCGATCAGCGCGAGCGTGATGCCGACGAGCGCCGGCCCGAGCGTCAGGAAATGCGTCGACACGCCGAGCGCCACCGCGCCGATGCACAAGCCGATCGCCAGGTTCGCGACCGGGCCGCCGCGACGGTCCACCCGCTTCGCCCACCACAGCAGCGCGATCGTGGCGAAGAAGTACGGCACCGCGGAGAGCCAGCCGGTCTGCATCGTCGACATCCCGTGCGCCTTCAGCATTTGCGGCAACCAGATGCCGATGCCGTACGAACCCATCGTGAAGCCGAACGAGATCAGCGCAAGCACGTAGACGCGTACGTCGCGCAGCGCGACGCCGAAGCGCTTCTTGCGGCCGGCGGCCGCGCCGTCACGCTCGAACGCGCGCTGCAGCGCGGCCCGCTCGTCGTCCGACAGCCACGCGGCATTCGCCGGCGAATCCGACAGCAGCTTCAGCACGAGGAAGCCGAGCGCGCACGCGGGCAGCCCTTCGACGATGAACATCCACTTCCAGCCGGCGAGCCCGAACGTGCCGTCGAGCTGCAGCAGCCACGTCGACAGCGGGCCGCCGACCAGCGACGACAGCGGCGTCGACACGGTGAACCACGCGAGCACGCGCGTGCGGTAGCTCGCCGGAAACCACACGGCGAGGAAGAAGATCACGCCGGGAAAGAACCCGGCCTCGCCGATGCCGAGCAGCAGCCGGATCGCGTAGAAGCTGGTCGGCCCGGTCGCGAGCGCGGTCGCGGCCGCCATCAGCCCCCACGTGATCATGATGCGGGCGAGCCAGCGGCGCGCGCCGAAGCGGTACAGCGCGAGATTGCTCGGCACTTCGAACACGCAGTAGCCGGCGAACATGATCCCCGCACCCCAGCCGAACTGCGTCGCGGTCAGCCCGAGATCGCGGTTCATCGTGAGCGCCGCGAAGCCGACGCTGGTGCGATCCAGGTAGTTGAAGAAATACGCGAGCGCGAGCAGCGGGATGAAGCGCCACGCGGCCTTGCGCACGGCCCGTTGCTCGATCGACGTGTCGGTCTCGCGATCGGCGGGCAGCGCCGGGGAAGCGGATGTCATGGTTGTCTCCGTGGATGCGGCGCTCCTCTGCCGCGCGGTGCGCGGCCCGGACGCCTTTGTTCGTTCGATGAATCGCGGCCGCGCTACGCGCTCGCCACTTCGTTCGCCGACGGCGCGCCGCCCGGCGCGTCGCCGTGCGCGGCGGCGTCCGCGCCGTACCGCCCCGCGACGACGCCGGCCTCGATCAGCGCACGCGCGTCGTCCGGCGTGTAGCCGAGTTCGCCGAGCAGCGCGCACGTGTCCTGGCCGAGCGCGGGCGGCGCCGAGCGCAGCCGCAGGCGTTCGCCCGCGAGCGTCAGCGGCAGCAGCGCGGTGCGCGTGTCGACCGGCCGCCCGGCGCTGCTCGCGTCGGCCGGCAGCGTCACGGCTTCGAGGCCGCCCGTGGCGAGCAGATGCGGATCGTCGAACAGGTCCTGCGGCTTCGTGATCGGCGCATACGGCAGGCCGGTCGATTCGAAGATCGCGCCGATCTCCGCGGCCGGGTACGGCGCCAGCCGCGAACGCAGCTCGGGCAGCAGCCATTCGCGCGCCTGCACGCGCAGGTTGTTGGTCGCGAGCCGCGGATCGTCCTTCAGCGCGGCCAGGCCGAACGCGTCGCAGAACAACACCCACTGCGTGTCCGACACGACCGCGAGAAAAATCTGTTCGTCGTCCTTGACGGAGAACACGTCGTAGACGGCCCACGCCGAAATCCGGCTCGGCATCGGCGACGCGGCCTGCCCCGTCACCGCGAACTGCATCATGTGCTGCGCGACGAGGAACACGTTGTTCTCGAACAGCGAACTCTGCACCTGCTGGCCGCGGCCCGTACGCTCGCGCTGCGCGAGCGCGGCCATCGCGCCGATCGCGCCGAACATGCCGCCCATGATGTCGTTCACGCTCGCGCCCGCACGCAGCGGCCGCCCTTCGGGGCCCGTCATGTAGGCCAGGCCGCCCATCATCTGCACGACCTCGTCGAGCGCGGTGCGATGCTCGTACGGCCCCGGCAGGAAGCCCTTGTGCGACACGTAGACGAGGCGCGGATTCAGCGCGTCCAGTTGCGGGTAACCGAGCCCGAGCCGGTCCATCGTGCCGCTCTTGAAGTTCTCGCTGAAGACGTCCGCCGTCGCAACGAGCCGCCGCACGATCTCGAGCCCGCGCGGGTCCTTCACGTCGACCGCGACGCTCTTCTTGTTGCGGTTGAACATCCCGAAGAAGCCCGCGCCGGAACCGCGCAGCGCGCGCGTGCTGTCGCCCGCGATCGGTTCGATCTTGATCACTTCCGCGCCGAGATCCGCGAGCAGCATCCCGCACGTCGGGCCCATCACCATGTGCGTCATCTCGATCACGCGCACGCCCGCGTACGGCAGCGCGGCAGCCTGTTGTCGATCGTTCATCGTGCGACTCCCGTCACGCATCCTTCCGGTTGCGCGGCCGACGGCGCGCGGCCATCCGCATAGCGGAAGCCCTTCGGCAACCCTGCGTCCGGCACGTGGCCGTACAGCGTCTCGGACGGCAGCGCCGCCTGCAGGATCGCGCGCGCGGCGAGCAGTGCGTCGACGTCGATGCCCGTGTCGTATCCCATCGCTTCGAGCAGGAACACGAGATCCTCGGTGACGATGTTGCCGGTCGCGCCCGGCGCATACGGGCAGCCGCCGAGGCCGCCCTGACTCGCGTCGATCGTCGTCACGCCGACGTCGAGCGCCGCGACGACGTTCGCGAGCCCCTGCCCGCGCGTGTTGTGGAAATGCGCGCCGCCGGCCTTGTCGCCGACTTCGCGCCGCAGCCGCGTGAACAGCCGGCGCACCTGCGCGGGGTTCGCATAACCGCTGGTATCGGACAGGCCGATTTCGTCGACACCGCATTCGGCCATCGCGACGGCCATCGCGATCGTCTCGTCGTCGGAGACCGCGCCCGCAATCGTGCAACCGAACGCGACCGACACGCCCGCCTCGATCTGCACCGACGGAAACCGTGCATCGCGCAATGCGACGATCGCGCGCACCTCGTCGATCATCTGCGCGGGCGTCTTGCGGATGTTCGCCACCGAATGGGCTTCCGTCACCGAGACCGGCAACGTCAGCTTGTGCACGCCCGCGTCGAACGCGCCCTCGGCGCCGCGCAGATTCGGCGCGAGCGCGGCGACGTGCAGCCCGGGAATCGCAAGCGCGTGCGCGACGACTTCGCGTACGTCGGCCATCTGCGGCAACAGCGCGGGCGGCACGAACGACCCGACCTCGATCTCGCGCAGGCCGGCCGCGGCCAGCGCGGTGATCCAGCGCAGCTTGGCGGCTGTCGGCATCACGGTCTTGATGCTCTGCAGCCCGTCGCGCGGGCCGACCTCGCTGACCAGCACCTTCGTGTTTTCTGAAACCTTCATTCGACACCTCATCGTTCTGCCTGAAAGAACATAGTTCTGTTTGACAGAACTTTAAGCGTGCATCGAATAGGCGATAAGCGGGGTATACCCGTGAAATCGCGTTTTTCTGGAACTTGTGTTCTGTCAGATAGAACGATATAGTCCACCGACCATCATTCGAAGGAAGCAGGTCCGTGCCCAGGAATCCAGCAGATCACGCCGGCGACGCAGCCGATCCGGCGACGGAAGAAACGTCCAGCGGCGTCGCGGTGCTCGACCGCGCGTTCGCGATCCTCCGTGCGTTCGGCCAGACCGACGACCGGCTGTCGCTCGCCGAGTTGTCGCGCCGCACCGGGCTGTACAAGAGCACGATCCTGCGCCTGCTCGCCGCGCTCGAGCATGGCGGATTCATGCGCAAGCTCGACGACGGCCAGTACGCGGTCGGGCACGAGCCGTTGCGGCTCGCCGCGCTGTACCAGCGTTCGTTCCGTGTCGGCCCGGTGGTCGAGCCGCTCCTCGAGACGCTGAGCCGCGAGCTCGGGGAAACGGCGTCGTTCTACGTGCGTCAGGGCGACGTGCGCTCCGTGCTGTATCGCGTCGAGCCCGCGCGGGCGGTGCGCGTGTCGATCCGCGTCGGCGAGGAGTTTCCGGTCGGCCAGGGCGCATCGGGCAAGGTGCTGCTGGCCTTCACCGACACGCACGACGCCCGCTGGAACGACGTGCGCGAACAGCTGTGGGCCGCGTCGTACGGCGAGCGCGACCCGGAAACGGCCTCGGCGTCCGTGCCCGTGTTCGGCGCGGCCGGCGAATGCGTCGGTGCGCTGACGGTGTCGGGCCCGAAATCGCGGCTCGCCGCCGCGCCGGCGATGACGGCGGCGCTCGCGATGCTGCTGCCGCTCGCGCAGAAGGCGACCGTCGCCCTCGGCGGCGCGGGCGCGCGCTACGACGCGCCGGCCGTGCGCGACAGTCTCGCGCGGCTCGCATCGTCGACGGACGACGACGCCCGGTCGTAGGACGCCGGTTGCGGGCGGCACGCGATACGGCAGCGCGAAAAGCGGCCGCATGCGACACTGGCCGCCGATGCACGCAGCGCGCCGTTTGCCGGCGACGCACCGAACGTGCAACCGTCAACCGGACCCGCCCGAGGAGACACCCGCGATGAACGCCGCGCGCACCGCCAGCTGGTATTTCGATTTCGTTTCGCCATTCGCCTACCTGCAACAGGAGCAGTTCGACCGGTTGCCGCCCGCCGCCGCGTTCGAACCGCGGCCGATCGTGCTCGGCGCGCTGCTCGCGCACTGGGGCCAGAAAGCGCCGGCCGAGATCGCGGCCAAGCGCGTGTTCACCTATCGGCATGCGCAATACCGCGCGGACAAGCTCGGCATTGCGTTCCGGATGCCGCCCGCGCACCCGTTCAATCCGATCAAGCCGCTGCGCCTCGCGATCGCGATGGGCAGCTCGCGCGACGCGATCCGGCGGATCTTCCGGCATATCTGGCGCGACGGTCAGGACGTATCGACGCCGGAAGGCTTCGCCGCGTTGTGCGAAGCGGTCGGCTTTCCGGAGGGCGTGACGGCCGTCGAGGCCCAGCCGGTGAAGGACGCGCTGCGCGCGAACACGGATCGCGCGATCGCCGAGAACGTATTCGGCGTGCCGACTTTCGTGCTCGACGGCGACCTGTTCTGGGGCGAGGACGCGACCGACATGTTCGTCGACTGCGCGACGTCGCGCGCGTGGCTCGATTCGCCCGAGGTACGCCGCATCAGTGCCCTGCCGGAAGGAATCCGGCGCGGCTGACCGCGAGCCGCCGCCCGGCACCACCCGCTTCAGCTGTCGCGCCCTTCGACCAGCGCCGGCACGGCCTCGCGCATCATCGCGGCGAACCGCACGAGCCGCGACGGATAGAACTGCGCATGCGGATAAGTGAGGTAGACCGGTAGCGGCGCGGCCTGCCACTCCGGCGCGAGGTGCACGAGATCGCCGCGCGCGAGATCGTCGGCCAGCATCCACGACGACCCGACGCACGCGCCGACGCCCAGCAGCGCCGCGCTGCGCAGCGCATACAGGTTCGCGGTCGTGATGCGCGGGCGGATCGCGATGCGCCGCGTGTCGCCGGTGGCCGCATGCGTCAGCGCAAGCTCGGTGCGGTAGTACGTGCGCAACGCGAGCCACGGCAGCGCGGCGAGCGCGTCCGGATCGGCCGGCACGTCGGCGCCGTTCAGCACGGACGGCGCGGCGACCACGAAGCGCGGCACCTTCGTCAGCCGGATCGCGACCACGCCCGGATCGGTCGGCTCGCCGACCTGGATCGCGCAATCGATGCCGCTGCCGACGAAATCGCGCACCTCGTCCTGCAGCAGCCATTCGACCGACACGCGCGGATAGTCGCGCAGGAACTGCGCGAGCGGCGCGACGAAACGCTGCTGGCCGAACGCGTGCGGCACCGCGACGCGCAGCAGCCCGTCCGGCTCCTCCTGCGCGCCGCGCAAATCGGCCTCGAACGCCGCCCAGCTCGCCAGCAACTCCTTCGCCTGCTTGAAGCACCGTTCGCCGTCGACGGTCAGCCGCATCGTATGGGTCGTGCGTTGCAGCAGCCGCATGCCGAGCGAATTTTCCAGCGCCTGCAGCCGCCGGCTGATGGTCGGCTGCGTCGTATGCAGTTGCACGGCGGCCGCCGACAGGCTGCCGGCCTCGACTATGCGCACGAAGGTTTCCATCAGCTCGAAACGATAGCCGGCGCCGTCCACCGGCACCGCCTGGATGCGCCGAGACCCGCCAGCAGCGGGAGAAGGAGAGGATTTTTCGGTCATTCGTGGAGCGTATAACAAATCTGCGCGGGGTGGCACTACCGTCGCCGGCCGCGTACCGCCACACTCGCGTCCATCCCATTCTTCCACCGAGGATGTACGCGATGTCCACCCCGACCCGTCTCGATGCCGCGCCGCGCGCGGCGCACGCCCCGGCCCGTCCGGCCGCGGCCGCCCATTCGATGCCCGATCGCCGGCTCGTGCTGCTGCTCGCGGCCGCCGCCGGCCTCGGCGTCGCCCCGCTCTACTACGCGCAGCCGATGCTCGGCGCGCTCGCGCCCGATCTCGGCGCGTCGGCGCGGGCGATCGGCTTCGTGCCGACGCTCACGCAGCTCGGCTATGCGCTCGGCATCCTGCTGCTCGCGCCGCTCGGCGACCGCTTCGACCGGCGCCGCGTGATCGTGACCAAGGCCGCCGCGCTGGTCGTCGCGCTGCTGTTGGCGTCGATCGCGCCGTCGCTCGGGCTGCTGCTCGCGGCGAGCTTCGCGATCGGCCTCGCCGCGACGATGGCGCAGGACGTCGTGCCGGCCGCCGCGACGCTCGCGCACGACGCGCATCGCGGCCGGATCGTCGGCACGGTGATGACGGGGTTGCTGCTCGGCATCCTGCTGTCGCGCGTCGTGGCAGGATTCGTCGCCGAGACGGCCGGCTGGCGCGCGATGTTCGCGCTCGCGGCCGCCAGCGTCGCCGTGATCGGCGCCGTGGCCGCACGCGGATTGCCGCGCTTCGAGCCGACCACGCGGCTGCCGTATCGCGCGCTGATCGGCTCGCTCGGCGCGCTGTGGCGCGCGCATTCGGCACTGCGCCGCGCCGCGCTCGCGCAGGGGCTGCTGGCCGTCGGGTTCAGCGCGTTCTGGTCGACGCTCGCGGTGATGCTGCACGGCGCGCC
>NZ_BCPO01000179.1:0-6292 GCF_016586105.1 Burkholderia sp. E168m15 | reverse complement strand
CACGCGCATCGGGATCGGCATCGCGACGCTGTCGTTCGCATCGATGGCCGCTGCGCCGCTGATGTCGCCGCATGCGCAGCTCGTGCTGCTCGCGGTCGCGACGATCGGCTTCGATCTCGGCGTGCAGGCGACGCTGATCGCGCACCAGTCGATCGTCTACCGGATCGATCCCGCGTCGCGCAGCCGCCTCAACGCGGTGCTGTTCGTCGGCATGTTCATCGGGATGGCGGCCGGCGCCGCGATCGGCAGTTTGTTGCTCGCGCAACTGGGCTGGAATGCGGTGACCGCGCTGGCCGTCGCGACGTCGCTGGCCGCGCTCGCCGTGCGGGTGTGGCGCAACTGAAGTCGGGCATCGCGTCACGCCGGCGGGCAAGCCCATGAGGCTTGCCCGTTTTTTTATCGGTGCGCGTGACGCTGCGCCGCCCGGCAGATTCGCGCCGCGCCAGCACGGCAATCGTTCATCCGGCGCAAGGTCCGCGGCGGCATACCGAATTGTCCAGTTCACCCAAATATTTTTCCGGCGGCCCTGTACGCCCGCACGCAAACGTCGGACGATTCGGCCTTGCCGCGCCGCACGGCGCGCCCCCATCCGGCCCCACCACCCAGCCCCGCTTCATCAGGGGAATCCCGGTATTTTTTCGCATTTTCTTCGAAATAACGGGTGACATACTTGCCCCCCATTGCGCTCCGTGCGAGCGCGCTTTCCGATCCAGCCGGCCGCCTGTCATGCGCTGCGCGTCCGTCCGGGTCGCACAGGACATGAACAATTTCGACACCACGATCCAGGTCTTCCTCACTCATGTGACGTTCGGCCCGCTGATGAATCACACAATCCGCGTGATCGCGGGCCTCTACACGTTCAAGGGCTTCGTGCTCATTCCCGTGCTGTGCTGGCTGTGGTTCCAGCCCGGCCCGACCCGCGAGCGACAACGCGAGCTGGTCGTCGCCACCGTCGCGAGCGGGCTCATCGCGCTCGCCGTCGGCCGCGTGCTGGCGCAGGTGCTGCCATTCCGCGTGCGGCCGATCTACAACCCCGACCTCCACCTGCACTTTCCGTCGGCCGGATTGCGTGCGGCAACGCTGCAGACATGGAGTTCGTTTCCGAGCGATCACGCGATGCTGTGGATGGCGATCGCGACCGGCATCTTCATCATCGCGCGCCGCGTCGGCATCGTCGCGCTGCTGTATTCGGTCGTGTTCATCTGCCTGCCGCGCGCGTATCTCGGCTTTCACTATCCGACCGACCTGATCGCGGGCGCGGCGATCGGCATCGCGATCGCGTGGCTGCTGACGCGCGACGCGATCCGCTCGCGCTTCGCGCCGCAGGTGCTGGAGATGATCCGGCGCTTCCCCGCGCCGGCCTATACGCTCGCGTTCCTGCTGTGCTTCGAGTTGATCACGCAGTTCGACGAACTGCTGACGCTCGCGCAGTCGGCCACGCGCACGATGTGACGGCCACCCGCGCGATGCTGCCGCTGCTGCTGTCGCTCCGTCGCCCCGGCGCACGCTGCCGGCCATGCGCGGCAGCGGCACGCTGTGCGACGGCCCCGCCTGTCAATCGCGATCGGGCGCGCCAAGCGGAAAGAACGAACGATACGGCCGTGCCTCGTCGACCGCGCGTGCAAACGACGGCCGCGCGAGCAGACGCTTGCGGTACGCGATCACGTTCGCGAACGCCGGATCGATCCGGTGCGTCCAGTCCGCGTAGAACAGGAACGGCGCCGCGCCGCAATCGGCGAGGCTGAAACGATCGCCGGCCGCCCATTCGCGATCGGCCATCGTCTTGTCAAGCCACGCATACGACGTGTCGAGCATCGCACGCGCATCGGCCACCCCGCGCGCATCGCGCTCGGCTTCCGGCCGCAGCGCATCGAACACGACCTTCTGCTGCGGCGTCGCCACGTAGTTGTCGAAGAAGCGGTCCATCGTGCGCACCTCGAGCGCGGCGCGCGGATCGTCGGGCAGCAGGCGCACGGGGCCCGGATGGTTCAGGCCGAGATACTCGATGATGATCGTCGCCTCGATCACCGTGCGGCCCGCATCGACGAGCACCGGGAAGCGCTTCAGCGGCCACAGCCTGGTCAGTTCCTGCATCGGTTTCGGATCGTCGTGCGCGAGCACGCGATACTCGAACGGCGTGCCGTTCTCGTACAGCGCGGTCAGCACCTTCTGGCAGTAGGACGAAAAGGGATGGGCGTAAAGCGTCGGCATCATCGTGGGGTCTCTCTGGGTTTCGGCGCCACGTCGTGCGGCGCCACGTGATCGGATACCTTGACGACGAACGGCGCCCGGCCGTTTCGACATCGGTCCGACATTTTTTTCGAGGGACTGCCTGGGCCGCTACGATCGGCCGTCCATCACGACACGCCCTTCGGCGCGCCAGCGCAGCATCCCGCCGCCGAGGTTCGCGACCGCGTCGAAGCCGGCCTTCTTCAGGATCACCGTCGCCTGCGCGGAGCGCCCGCCGGCCCGGCACACGGTCACCACCGGCCGGTCGTGCGCGATTTCGCCGATGCGCGCGGCCAGTTCGCCGAGCGGGATCGGCGTCGCGCCGGGCAGATGGCCGAGCGGGCCCGCGAATTCGTCCGGCTCGCGCACGTCGACGACCTGCACGGCCGGCAGATGATCCTCGAGCCATTGCGGATCGATTTCCCAGAAGCCGGCGAACGTATAGACGAGCGGCGCCCAGTCGGCTGCCGCCTGCGCATCGGGCGCGTTCGCGGCGACGCCGCACTGCAGGTTCGCCGGCACCGCGACGTCGATCTGGCGCGGATGCGCGAGGCCGAGGTTGCGCATGTAGCCCGCGAAATCGTCTTCGCTGAGATCGCCGCCGAGACGCGGGTTGAAGCGCCGCTCCTCGCCGACGCTCGTCACCGTGAGCCCCCGATAGTCGTGCGCGGGATACAGCAGGCACGCGGCCGGCAGCGTGAAGAGCCGGCCGTGCACCGCGCGATACAGCGCACGCGGGTCGCCCTGCTGGAAGTCGGTGCGGCCGGTACCGCGGATCAGCAGGCAATCGCCGGTGAACGCCATCGATTCGTCGTCGAGCACGAGGCTGATGCAGCCGCTCGTGTGGCCGGGCGTCGCGCGCACGGTCAGGTAGCGCGGGCCGAATGCACAGCGGTCGCCGTCGTTCAGGTAGCGGTCGGCGCCGTGCGCGCCGCTCGCGGCCGAGATCGCGATCGCGCTGCCCGTGCGCTGCTTCAGCAGCCACGCGCCCGTCACGTGATCGGCATGCACGTGCGTATCGACGGTCGCGACGAGCCGCAGCCCGAGTTCGTCGAGCAGCGCCGCGTCGCGACGCACCTGCTCGAACACGGGATCGATCAGCAGCGCCTCGCGCGATGCGGGGTCGGCGAGCAGATACGTGTACGTCGACGATTGCGGATCGAAAAGTTGCCGGAAGATCATTGCTTTATGGCTCCGTCGCTTGTTCTTCAGTGGGGTGTAGTCGGATCGGCATACTGCATATCCTCGTCGGGCACCGTCGGCATGACGACCTCGCCGCCACGCGGGCGGCGTCGCGCACGTTCATATAGCCTAGATCAAAATGCCCGCATCGCCGCGCATCCCCTACGCGGTGCGCGATTCCGACGACGAATCGCGCACCGCGGGACGATTCGCCGCGCCGGGACCGCATCGCACGCTGCCTTACACTACCGCCTGTTCTCGTCTCCGATCACAGGAATGCTCCCGACATGTCGATGACGATCGATCCGAAGCAGGCCGCCGCGCTGCTGGCCGTCGCCGACACCGGCAGCTTCGAGCAGGCGGCCGTGCGCCTGCACGTGACCGCGTCCGCCGTCACGCAGCGGGTCCGCGCGCTGGAGGCGAGCCTCGGCACGCCACTCGTCTTGCGCACGCGGCCGTGCCGCCCGACGGTGGCCGGGCAGCGCGTGCTGCAGCACCTGCGCCGCGTCGCGCTGCTGCAGGCCGACTTGCAGAGCACGCTCGCGGCCGAGCGCGAATCGCCGATCTCGGTCACGATCGCGCTGAACGCCGACAGCCTAGGCACGTGGTTCCTGCCCGCGCTGACGTCGGTGCTCGCCGGCGAGCGAATCCTGTTCGAGCTGATCGTCGAGGATCAGGATCACACGTTCGCGCTGCTCGAAAGCGGGATGGCGGTCGGCTGCGTGACGACCGAGCCGAAGCCGATGCGCGGCTGCCTCGCGACGCCGCTCGGCACGATGCGCTACCGGCTGCTCGCGGCCGCCGCGTTCGCGGTGCGCTGGTTTCCGCGTGGGCTGAACCGCACGAGCGCGCGCCACGCGCCCGTCGTCGCGTATTCGCGGCGCGACACGCTGCAGTCGTCGTTCCTGAAGGAGAAGTTCGGGTTGCCGGACGGCGCGTACCCGTGCCATTACGTGCCGGGCACCCATTCGCACTTCGCGGCGGTGCGGCACGGGCTCGGCTACGCGATGGTGCCCGAGCCGCTGATCGGCACCGCGCCGCTCGATGCGCAGGGGCTCGTCGATCTCGCGCCCGCGCATCCGACCGACGTCACGCTGTACTGGCACGCGTGGACCGTGCAGTCACCGACGATGGCGTCGCTGTCCGAACGGGTGGTCGAAGCGGCGCGGCGGTTGCTCGCACCGTTGCCGTAACGCGCCGGCAGTCGCGCCGGCGATCGACACGGCCGGCCCGGTACGCACTCCGACGAGAAAGTCGGCCGTGCCGCCTATACTTTTTCCATCGGCCTCGCGAACGCGCCGCGCGGCCGATCATCCCGATCCGGCCGTTCCCTTTCATGTGAGGAGAACATCATGTCCCGCCGCTATATCGATTGCCGCGAGTTTCCCAGCGCGATGCATTGCTCGGTCGCGATTTCCGCCGACTCCGACAACGAACTGCTGGAGGCCGCCGTGCAACACGCGGTCTCGGTGCACCAGCACACCGACAGCGCCGAACTGCGCACGCAGTTGAAATCGCTGTTCCACGACGGCACGCCGCCCGCCGACACGCCGCGGCAGGCGTAACCCGCCGGCACGGCACCGATCGACCGACGACGCGCCGCGTCAACCCTCCGCGTCTTGCGTCATGCCACGTCGCGCCGGCCCGTCGCCGGCCGGCGCATTCCGCTTCACGCGCGACGCTGCGAGAAATACTCGCCGACCTCGCCGAGGAACGTGTCGATGTCCGCGCGCGACACGTCACAATGCGTGACGAAGCGCGACGCGTACAGCATCTGCGTGAGAATCCCGCGTTCCTTCAGCCACGCCTCGAGCGGCGCGCAATCGGCTTCGGGGAATTGCGCGAACACCATGTTCGTCGCGTGCGACAGCACCTTCACGCCGTCGATGCGCGCGAGGCCGGCCGCGAGATGCGCGGCGTTCGCGTGATCGTCCGCGAGCCGCTCGACGTTGTGATCGAGCGCATACAGGCATGCCGCCGCGAGAATGCCCGACTGCCGCATCCCGCCGCCCAGCACCTTGCGCCAGCGCTGCGCGCGCTCGATCAGCGCACGGCTGCCGACCAGCACCGAGCCCACCGGTGCACCGAGCCCTTTCGAGAAGCAGATCGACACGGTGTCGAACGGCGCGCACAGCTCGGCGATCGGGCGCCCCGACGCGACGGCCGCGTTGCACACGCGCGCGCCGTCGAGGTGCGTGGCCAGCCCACGGCTGCGCGCGAACGCAACGGCTTCCTGCACATAGCCTTCCGGCAGGACCTGGCCGCCGATCGTGTTTTCGAGCGCGAGCAGGCGCGTGCGGGCGAAGTGATTGTCGAGCGGCTTGATCGCCGCGGCGATCTTCGCGAGCGGCAGCGTGCCGTCCGGCGCGTTCTCGATCGGTTGCGGCTGGATGCTGCCCAGCACGGCCGCGCCGCCGCCTTCGTACTTGTAGGTGTGCGCGAGCTGACCGACGATGTACTCGTCGCCGCGCTCGCAATGCGACATCAGCGCGGCCAGGTTGCTCTGCGTGCCGCTCGGGAAGAACAGGCCGGCTTCCTTGCCGGCCCGCTCGGCCGTCACCGCCTGCAGGCGCAGGACGGTCGGGTCGTCACCCCAGACGTCGTCGCCGGTTTCGGCGGCGGTCATGGCGGCCAGCATCGCCTGGCCCGGACGTGTCACGGTATCGCTGCGTAAATCGATCATCGCTGTGCCCTGAGTGAACGCGGGCCGGCCTTCCTGCGCCCGGCCCCGCCGAAAACGAGACTCAGAGTGTACGCAATTCACGCGGCATGTGCCGAGCGATACGCCGCGATCGCGCGTCAATATCGCGGCGGCGGCGGCTGGACGCCCGCCGGCGGCATCGGCGGCGCCGCGCGCGGCGCGGTGCCGTATCCGCCGCCG
>NZ_BCPO01000178.1:0-6917 GCF_016586105.1 Burkholderia sp. E168m15 | reverse complement strand
CTGCCGACCGCGCTCGCGGTCGACGCCTGCCCGGCGCTCACGCCGCCCGATTGCTCGAACGCGTACTGCCGGCAACTGCCGTCGTCGGCACGGAACTGGTCGAACGACTTGCCGGTGCCCGGCAGCGCCATCACGCTCGGGCCGGTCGGCAGGTAGGCGCACGCACCGAGCAGCGCGGCGAGCGACAGTACCGCCGGCACGCGCAGCGGTCGAAATACGGTTTTCATCGTTGCGCCTCCGTCACTGCGGCCGCGCCGGCACCGAGCGCCAGCCCGACTTGCAGGTCTTCACGTACGGGTAGTAATGCTTCGACGCGTCGCAGTAGTACCAGAGGTTCGCGTCGCCGTTGTCCTGCGGCTGCCCCTGCTCGACATACTCGGGCGGCGGCGGCGGAGCGACCGGCACCGCGACGACGGGTGGCGGGTAGTAGTAAGGCGCAGGGACGACCGGGGCGTAATACGGGTAGCCGGGGCCGATATAGACCCCGACCCGGGCGGCATGCGCCACGCCGCCCGTCGCGACCGCCACCGCAGCCGCCGCGCCCAGTGCGAGCTTCAATCCATTCACGTCACGTTCTCCGGCTGGCCGGTTCGCCGATGCGAACCCGGCATCCCGAACGCTACGCCGCACGCGATCCGGCATCCATTACGAGCGAGCGCGCGAATGTTGCGCGACGTTACCCGTGTGACAAACGGCCCCGCCCGTCCGGACGGTCGCGTTACGCGCTAACGGATCGAAACCGATCGCCGTCCCGGCATGCGGTTGGCGCATGCGCAAAACCGTTCCAATGACGCGACGCGCCATATTGACGCACGTGCGTCAGACCGCCACGCCGCGACCGCACGCACTGCGAACGACCTTCTTGATACGAATCAACGATTTATCCCGAAATCGCGCGCGACGGGCTGTACATCTGCGACGAGTTGGCGCATTTCGCGGTGCAACATCACGGCCCATACTCCAGCCAACCCCGACGCCTGTCCGCCGGGGTCCGCCGGCACCCGCCGGCGGGTATCGTCAGCTTCGGTCATCTGGTATGGACACCGCACTTTCGGCCCTCGATCTGGCCCGCCTGCAATTCGCGTTCACCGTCTCCTTTCACATCGTCTTCCCGGCGCTGAGCATCGGCCTCGCCAGCTTCATCGCCGTGCTCGAATATCGCTGGCTGAAGACCGGCAAGCAGTACTACAAGACCCTCTGCCTGTTCTGGTCGAAGATCTTCGCGGTCGCGTTCGGAATGGGCGTCGTGTCCGGCGTCGTGATGAGCTATCAGTTCGGCACCAACTGGTCGGGCTTCTCGAGCTTCGCCGGCGCCGTCACCGGCCCGCTGCTGATGTACGAGGTCATGACCGCGTTCTTCCTCGAGGCCGGCTTCCTCGGCATCATGCTGTTCGGCTGGAACCGCGTGAGCCCGCGCGCGCACTTCGGCGCGACGCTGATGGTCGCGATCGGCACGCTGATCTCGACGTTCTGGATCCTCGCGTCGAACAGCTGGATGCAGACGCCGCAGGGCTTCGAGATCGTCGACGGCCGCGTCGTGCCGACCGACTGGTTCGCGATCATCTTCAACCCGTCGTTCCCGTACCGCCTGTTCCACATGGCGATCGCCGCGTTCATCGTCGCCGCGCTCGTGGTGGCCGCGACCGGCGCGTGGCACCTGCTGAAGGGCCGCCGCGACAAGGGCGTGAAGAAGATGTTCTCGATGGCGCTGTGGCTGCTGCTGGTGCTCGCGCCGCTGCAGGCCGTGATCGGCGACCAGCACGGCATCAACACGCTGAAGCACCAGCCCGCGAAGATCGCCGCGATCGAGGGGCTGTGGGAAACCGAGAAGGGCGGCACCGCGCTCAACCTGTTCGGCATTCCGGACATGCAGGCGGAAACGACCCGCTACGCGGTGAAGGTGCCGCACCTCGGCAGCCTGATCCTCACGCACAGCTGGGACGGCGAGATCCGCGGGCTGAAGGACTTCCCGCCGCAAGACCGCCCGAATTCGACGGTCGTGTTCTGGAGCTTCCGGATCATGGTCGGCCTCGGCTTCGCGATGATCGGCCTCGCCGCGCTCGCGTGGCTGCTGCGCCGCCGCGGCCGCCTGTATGAATCGAAGTGGTTCCAACGCTTCGCGCTCGTGATGGGCCCGACCGGTTTCGTGTCGCTGCTCGCGGGCTGGGTCACGACCGAAGCCGGCCGCCAGCCGTGGGTCGTGTATGGCGTGATGCGCACCGCGCAGGCCGTGTCGCCGCTGTCGGTGCAGCAGGTCAGCCTGTCGATGATGACGTTCGTGATCGTGTACTTCCTCGTGTTCGGCACCGGCGTGTACTACATGCTGAAGCTGATGAAGGCCGGCCCCGCGCTGCCCGACGTCGAGCACGACGATAAACCGGACACGCGCCCCGATCACACCGCGCGCCGCCCGATGTCCGCCGTCGACGAGCTGATCGAGACCGTCTGAGCCTACCCCATTCGCAAACGAGAAAACCTATGGACGTCACCGTAATCTGGGCCGCAATCATCGCATTGGGGCTCTTCATGTACGTCGTGCTCGACGGCTTCGACCTCGGCATCGGCATCGTCTTCCCGTTCTTCCCGGACGAAAAGGAACGCGACCTGATGATGAACACGGTCGCGCCCGTGTGGGACGGCAACGAGACGTGGCTCGTGCTCGGCGGCGCCGGGCTGTTCGCCGTGTTCCCGATCGTCTATTCGACCGTGCTGTCGGCGCTGTACCTGCCGCTGATCTTCATGCTGGTGTGCCTGATCTTCCGCGGCGTGTCGTTCGAGATCCGCGCGAAGGCGCGGCGCACGAAGCAGCTGTGGGATCTCGCGTTCATCGGCGGCTCGGCCGGCGCGACGCTGTTCCAGGGCATCGCGCTCGGCGCGTTCCTGCAGGGCATCGACGTGAAGGACGGCGTGTACGCGGGCGGTGCGTTCGACTGGCTCACGCCGTTCAGCCTGCTGACCGGCCTCGGCCTGATCGTGACATACGCGCTGCTCGGCTGCTGCTGGCTCGTCGCGAAGACCGAAGGCGACCTGCAGCGCCGCCTGCATCGCGTCGTGTGGCCGCTGACCGTCGTGCTGCTCGGCTTCATCGCGATCGTCAGCCTTTGGACGCCGCTGCAGGACCCGGCCATCGCGCAGCGCTGGTTCGAATCGGGCCTGTTCTGGCGCCTGCTGCCGGTGCCGTTCCTGGTCGCCGCGTGCGCGGTGTGGATGCGCCGCGCGGTGCGCGACCGGCACGACATGACGCCGTTCGTGCTCGCGCTGGCGCTGGTGCTGCTCGGCTACGTCGGCCTGCTCGTCACGCTGTTCCCGTATGCGATTCCTCAGACGATGACGATCTGGGAAGCGGCGGCGCCGCGTTCGAGCCAGACCTTCACGCTGGTCGGCGCAGCGGTTATCCTCCCGATCATCATCGCCTACACGACGATGGGTTATTGGGTATTCCGAGGCAAGGTGCGCCATGAAGACCAGCATTACTACCACCACTGATTCCACCGCCGGCCAGCCCGAGGCGCCGCGGCTGCGGATGCGCGGCTGGATGTGGTTCGTCGTTCTGTGGGCGGGCGGCGTGGTCGGCGCCGTCACGCTCGGCTATGCGTTCAAGATCTTCATGAACCTGACGCTGTTTGCGGTGAAGTAGGCGGAGCGGCCGCCCGGTCGAACGATGGACCGGGCGGCCGTTTTGTCGTTGGGCCGCGGCTTCGGCTGGCTGCAGCAAGCGCCGCAATAACGAGGGACCCGCGGACGACACGTCCCGCCCGGCTATGGGCTCTGTCGCACCACACCCAATTTAAGCCCCAGCATGCCGAAGATGCGATTCATCGTCTGTACCGTCCCGTCGCTGCGACCCTGCTCGATATCTTGAATCGTCTTGGTCGACACGCCGGCCAGCTTGGCCACTTCGGCACTCGTCAACCGCATCGTCTTCTTCAAATGACGCACCGATTCGCGCAGCGTCCATTCAGGGTGTGCAAGAACCTCCTCGACCGCTTGCCGCCGCAGTGCGAGCTGCTCGGGAAGCGGCATCGTGTTATAGCGTTTGTCCATGGTGCCATCCCCGCTTAGCGCAGCGCATCCAGTTCGCGCGCAAACCGCTCCAGGCCCGGTTTAAGAAAGGCATGCACATCGGGCTCCAACCCAAGATCCGTTCCTTGATCGGCGATCTCCTGTAGGCGCGGTGCCATTGCCCGCAGCCGCGTCTGCAGTGCATCGCGATCAAGCTCGGGGCGCTCGCTCCCCGCCCAGGATTCGCTCGACCGGACCACCGTGTCGAGCACTCTCGCCCAGTCCGGCCGGCCACCGTCATTTCCCTCCCAGCGAATGCGTCGGGCAATGCCATCGGGATGCAGATACATCGGCGCAAAGTCGAAAAGCGGCGTCAACGCAATGCGCCCTTGGAAATCGCGTTGCAACGCGGTGTTTCGCGCATGATTGTCCTTATTGCCCAACGCAAGATTGGCGACGTCGCGACACAAGTACTCCGCAACCTCGGCCTGGGGATCGGTACATTGCCGTACGAGATGCGCGCATACCTCGTCGTGACTCGGCACGACGCCGAAGCCGGCTTTGCCCGTCAACGAAGCAATGCTTTCCTGGGCGAACCGGACAACGCCGTCACCCACTCGCGCGCGATCGAACCGCGGAATGAACAGCGCCCGATCACGCAGCGTCAGCGGTGCATGCACGCGCAGACCGAGACGCCGGGCCAACGCCATGTAGGGTGCTTCGTGGCGCAGAATCTGTGCAAGACGCTCGTTGCTGCCGCGTCCGAACTTGACGATGTAGTGTGCAACCGCACGCTCGTCGGGCAGCGTGTGATCGAGATAGAGCAGCCCATCGTCGGCGCGGGTCAGCAATAGCTTCGGCCATTCACCCTGCACGCCGGAAGAGCCTGCAACGAAGAATCCGTGTTCGGCGAGATACTCGCTGAATGCGTCTCCGCGCATGGCCACTTCGTCGTCCGTGAAACCGTGCTGCGGCCCTTGTCGCTCGGCGAGCCACTGGGCGGCTTCCTTGATTCGCAGATTGCCGATCGAATTACCGGCTCCCGCCAGCAGTAAGGGCCAGTCGGCTCGCTCCTCCGCCGTTTCCGGCAAATCGAGGCGGCGCAACAGTTCCTGGCGACCGAAACCCTGGGGCAACAAATCGATCAGGAAAACCGGCCAATGGGATGTCACCAGCGGCTCGAGTTCGACGGGAAAGGTGCACGACATCGCATGCGCATCGCGCGCAGCCTGATGACGGACGATCCATTCAACGCCGTAGCCCGAGTAGGCGCGAGCGCGCCATCCTTCGTCAGGCTCGCCGAACAAGATGACGCTGCCGATGTCGTGCCAGTGACCGGCGGCGTGAAGCTGAATGGTGCAGGAATTCGTCATTTCGGCAAAAATCTATACATATCATGCCCCCTCGATATGAATAAAATATATAAATTTCTACCGAAATGCAAACTACTCGGCCGAACTACCCCGAAAGAGTTCTGATGCGCTCATTGCGCCTCAGCCCCGCCCGCGCAACGCCGCGTCGATCTTCCGATCGGTCTTGTACTGACTCAGCGCGTACACCGACCAGATCGCGGCCGGCAGCCAGCCGATGATCGTGAGTTGCAGGAGCAGGCAAATGATCCCGGCGATCGGGCGACCGATCGTGAAGAACTGGAACCACGGGAGCAGCAGGGCAAGCAGTAGGCGCATGAACGATCCTCTCGGTACGTCGTTGAACGGGTGACACCCGGCCAATATGGCGGGTTGCGCGCCCCGTTTCAAGCCCGCGCACGATGCTCGCCGGGCAAAGCCCTGTGCCGACGCCCGCGCGCTACGCGAAATCGGCCAGCCATTGCGCGACCCGCAGGACGAGCCCGTCCGCTTCGTCGAAGCACTCGACGCCCGCGACCTGCGGCGCACCGCAGATCGTGAACACCGGCTTGCCCCACTGCAACCCGAGCGCGATTTCGGACAGCGTGCCGAGCCCGCCGCCCACCGCGATCAGGCACACCGACGCACGCGCGACCAGCGCATTGCGCGTGATGCCGAGCCCGGTCGGCAGCGCGACGCTCAGGTACGGATTCGCCAGCGTCGCATCGTCTTCGGGCAACAGCCCGATCGCGCAGCCGCCGGCCGCGTGCGCACCGCGCGCGGCGGCCTCCATCACGCCCTGCTTGCCGCCGCCGACGAGCGCGATACCCGTGGCCGCCACCGCATGCGCGATCCGCTCCGCGACCCGCATCTGTTCATCCGTCGCATCGCGCGGGCCGATCACGCCGACCGGCATCCGGTGCCGGTGCGTGCCGCGTTGCCGTTGCGCGAGTCGTGCGAGCGCGTCGCGTGCCGGTTCGGACCACGCGCATTCAATGACGTCGTTGGCGAACAAGACCTTCCCCTAGTGCCAAAACGCAGGTACAGATGGCCGTCAGCACGATCGACAGCACGGCCGCCTGCGAGAAATCGGTTTGCCCGTCCGACAGCTTCAAATACATCAGCAGCGGCAGGATGTTGATCTGCGTACCGGCCAGCGCGAGCGCCGTGCCGTACGTGCCGAGCGCGATCGCGGTCACGAGGCACCATGCGGATGCGACCGACGGCCACAGTTCGCGCCACGCGACGTCGAGCCATGCGCGCCACGGTCGCGCGCCGAGCGTCAGCGCCGCTTCGAGCGGCCGCCGGTCGAGATTCGCGAGCGTGGGATAGATCATCAGCGCGACGCGCGGGATCAGGTAGTACGCATAGGCGACCGCGAGCCCCGGCATCGTATAGATCGCGCCGCCGACCACGGTCGGATCGGCGCCCAGCGCGGCCAGCAGCGTGGTCACGAAGCCCGCGCGGCCGAATGCGAGGATGAACCCGTACGCGATCACCAGCCCGGAAAACGCCAGCGGCACGCCGAGCAGCGCGAGCGACCAGTGGCGACGGGCCGGCGACTGT
>NZ_BCPO01000177.1:0-76149 GCF_016586105.1 Burkholderia sp. E168m15 | reverse complement strand
ATGCGACCGGCACGCCGACGGCGACCGACAGCGTGCCGGCGCCCACCGCCAGCGCCAGCGAGCGCGCGATCGCATCCGCGACGAGCGGATCGCGCCACACCGCCGCGAACGCGCGGCCGCCGCCCGCGCATGCCACATCGACCAGCGCGGCCAGCGGCAGCACGAAGCACACCGCGAGCAAGGCCACCGCGGGCAGCGCGCCGAAGCGGCGCAGCACGCCGCGCTCGGGTAAGGACGCCTGCATCCCGTGCTCCTTACTGGCCGAGCGTGGCCTGCGACCACAGCTGGTCGACCTCGGCCTTGCGTGCCGCCGCCTTCGCGACATCGAGCGGGCGCACCTGCGGCGCGTTCGGCAGCTTCGCCGCGACGTCCGCCGCGACCGGCGTGCCGGGCACCGCCGGGCGCACGTAGCCTTGCGCGAACAGCGCCTGCCCGACGTCGCTCATCACGAGGTTGAGCCAGAGCTGCGCGGCGGACGGATTCGGGCCGTTCTTCACGAGACTCATCGCATAGGGCGCCGACACGCTGCCGTCCTGCGGAATCACGACGTCGGCCGCCTCGCCCATGCCGTCCGCGTACTTCGCCTTGAGGCCGTCGTTCTCGTAGCCGATCAGGATCGGGATCTCGCCCTTCACGAACTTCGCGTACGGCGTCGTGCCCTCGACGCGCAGCACGTTGCCGGCCTGCTTCAGCTTGCCGAAGAAGTCGGCGCCCGGCTTCGGGTTCTCGACGCTGCCGCCGTTCGCATAGGCCGCCGCGAACACCGCGACCTGGCCCTGCCCGGTCGAGCGCGGATCGAGGTAGACCACCGCGTTGCGGTACTCGGGCTTCAGCAGGTCGGACCAGCGCTGCGGCACGTTCTTGACGAGCTTCCGGTTGACGAGGAACGCGATGTTCAGCGAATGCACGGCGAACCAGCGGGCGTCGGCCGCGCGGAACACGCCCGGCAGCTTGTCGAAGTTGATGGGCCGGAACGGCGCGACGACGTCCTTGCCCGCGGCGTCGAGCGCCGACGCCGCGAAGTAGTACGCGGTATCGGCCTGCGGGCGGCGGCGCGACTTGTCGAGCGCGACGACGGTCGCGGCCGAGCCGATGTCGTTGTAGGTGATCTCGACCTTCGGGTAGCGCTTGCGGAATTCGGCGAACAGCGCCTTCCAGTTCGCCCACTCGGGGCCGGTATCGAACGACACGACGAGCCCTTCGTCGGCCGCCTTCGCGTACAGCGCGTCTTCGCCCGGATACAGCGGCGCGGCCTGCGCCGCCGCGCAGGAAAGCGCCGCGAGCGCGCACAGCGCGAGCACGCGGGCGCGCATGGCCTTCACAAGAGGGGAGCCTGCAAACATCGTGAATCTCCGTTGAACGAAAGGAATCAGTGCGCGTCCGGCGATGCCGGCAGCACGAGCAGATGGCAAGGGTCGATCGCGATGCTGCGCGAGGCGGGCTCGCGCCCCTCGCACAGCAGCACGTCGGCCGAGCCGTCCGGAATGAAGTCGTAGCGCTGCGTCGCGCCGAAGTAACGCACCTCGCCGCGACGGCCGTCGATGCGGTTGGCGCTGTGTTCCGGCGGATCGGCCTGCACATGCTCGGGCCGCACCAGCACCGCGACCTCCGCACCCGGCCGATGCGTGCCCGTGTCCGCGCGCAGCGTCGCGAAGCGCACGTCGATTTCGCCGTGCGCGAGCACACGCCCGCGCAGCAGCGTCGAGTGCCCGACGAAGCGCGCGACCTGGGCGGTCGCCGGGCGCTCGTACAGGTCGCGCGGCGTGCCGGCCTGCAGCACGCGGCCGCCGTCGACGATCGCGACGCGGTCGGCCATGCTCAGCGCCTCGTCCTGGTCGTGCGTGACGAACAGCGTCGTCGCGCCGCAAGCGCGCTGCAGCCCACGGATCTCGTCGCGCAACTGATGACGGATACCGGCATCGAGCGCCGCCAGCGGCTCGTCGAGCAGCAGCAGCTTCGGCTCGATCACGAGCGCCCGCGCGAGCGCGACGCGTTGCTGCTGTCCGCCGGACAGCATCGCGATGCCGCGCGTCGCGTGCGCCGACAACCCGACCCGCTCGAGCATGTCGAGCGCGCGCCGGCGCCGGACGTCGGCCGCGACGCCGCGCATCCGCAGCCCGTACGCGACGTTGTCGACGACCGACAGGTTCGGGAACAGCGCGTAGTGCTGGAACACCATCCCCACCTCGCGCCGCCACACGGGCACGCCGGCCACGTCATCGCCGCCGATCGCAATGCGGCCGCGCCAGCCGTCGAGCAGCCCGGCCGCGAGCCGCAGCAACGTGGATTTGCCGGACCCGCTGCGCCCCATCACCGCGAGCAGTTCGCCCTGCGCGGCGGACAGCGTGACGTCGTCGACGCCATGACGGGCGCCCGGATACTGGAAACTGACGTGTTCGAATTCGAGACTCATGGATGACTCACTTCAGACGTTGCACGGTGCCGACGGACACGAGCGTCGCCAGCACGGCGAGCACGAGCAGCACGACGGTGGCGGCGCACGCCATCCCCGTCGCGCCGTAGAACGCCTGCAGCAGCACGATCGGATAGTTCCGGTAGCGAAAGCCGGCGATCAGGTTCGAGATCTGGAATTCGCCGATCGACAGCGCGGCCACCATCACGAGGCCGGAAAACAGGCTGTGCCGCAGGTTCGGCAGCACGATCGTGACGAACTGGCGCAGCGGCGTCGCACCGAGCGTCGCCGCGCAAGCTTCGAGCCGCGCGAGGCCGAGATGCCGCAGGTCGCCGAGCAGCGTCTGCAGCAGATACGGCAGCGTCAGCACCGCGTGCGCCGCGATCATCAGCGGCAGCGTGCCGAGCCACGGCAACGTGTCGCCGCTGAAGATCGCGATGTAGCCGAAGCCGAGCGTCAACGCCGGCACGGCGACCGGCATCAGCATCACGACGCGCGTCGCGAATCCGCCGCCGGCCTGCGCACGATGATGCAGCGCATACGCGAGCGGCAGGCCGATCACCGCGTTGAGCGCGCAGCACGCCAGCGCGACGATGAAGCTCACGCCGAACGCGCGCGTGAAGCTCCGGTTCGCGGCCAGATCGGCGAACCAGTGCCCGGTGACGCCGGCGGGCAGCAACGTGTTCGTCCACGATTCGCCCACGGCACCAACCAGCAGCAACGCGATCGGCAACAGCAGGTAGAGGCCGAACACCGCGAGCAGCGCCTGCAGCAGCAGGCGCCCGACGCGCGGCCGGGCCGGTTTGTTACGACGAATCGGAATACCGTCGGCCGGAGCCGGGGTGGTTGACGCAGGCATGAATACACTCGCTGACGATCGGAAAAACCTCGCGCAACGCCCGCCGGACGGGCCTGCATGCGTTGTCGAAGCCGGCGCAGTGTGCGGTTTCGACATGGCATCGTCATGAAAAAAACGTAAAAAGCGCGCATCGACCTGTGCAAGGACGGAACAGCCCGCGATGAAGCACCTGTATCCGAACGTGGCGGAGCTGCATGCCTTCGCCACGTCCGCGAAGTATTTGAACTTCTCCTATGCGGCCCGGGAACTGGGCCTGACGCCGAGCGCGGTCAGCCGGCAGATCGCGAACCTCGAGGCGCTGTTCGGCGTGAAGCTGTTCGTGCGCGAGGGGCGCGGCCTCGCGCTCACTCGGGCGGGCCAGGTGTATCACGCGCGCGTCGTCGGGCCGCTGCGCGAAATCGGCAACGCGTCGATCGAACTGCTGAGCGCACGGGAGAACAGCGACCTGCTGACGATCGCGAGCGTGCCGACGTTCACGACCAAGTGGCTGCTGCCGCGGCTCACGCGCTTTCTCGCCGCCGCGCCGGGCGTCACGCTGAGCTTTCGCCGCCATCTCGCGCCCGGCGACGTGTTTCCGTTCGGGCTCGACGCGGCGATCCGCTACGGCGACGGCGGATGGGAAGGCGTGCGAAGCGACTATCTGGGTGGGCGGACCTTCGTGCCGGTCTGCTCGCGCGAATTCGCCGACCGGCATGCATTGCATGTGCCCGCCGACGCGGCGGCGGCGCCGCGCCTCGTGCACGAGCAGGCGGAGATCGCGTGGTCCGCGTGGGCGGAACGTCATCGCGCGACGCAGATGAACGCGCTGGCCGGGCCGCGCTTCGAGCAGTATTCGGTGCTGATCCAGGCGGCGCAGGCCGGGCTCGGGATCGCCCTCGTGCCGCGCTTCCTGATTCTCGACAATCTCGCGGCGGGCACGCTGGTCGAGCCGTTCGACGCACCGGTCGACGTGGACGCGCAGGGGCACTACCTGTGCTACGCGCCGGAGCGCCTCGACACGAGCGATGCGTTGCGGCGCTTCAGGGAATGGATGCTGGACGAAGCGGCGCGCGCGTAAGGCGGCACGGCGCCGCCCCGGAAACGAGTGGCGCGCACCGCCGCACGGCTGCGCGCGCCGCTTGCCGGCCGGACACCGCCTCACGGCGGCATCCGGCATACCACGTCAACGCCCGATACCGAGCCCCGGCAGCACCGGCGTGTTCTCGGCCACGACCGCCTGCAGCAGGCGCGGATCGGCGCCGAGCAGCGCGAGGATCGTCGGCGCGACCTGCTTCGTGCCGACGAGATCGTTCACCGTGCGCGCACGATGAATGCCCGGATACGACACGAGCAGGCCGAGGTGGCTGTCGTCCGGCGCGTTGCCGCCGTGCTCCTCGTCCTTCTTCGTGCTCGACGTATAGATCACGCCCGGATTCGGCTGGACGACGATGTCCGGCGTGCGGCCGTTGGCCGGATCGCCGAAGCGGTCGGCCAGCGCCGCGCCGTACAGCACGTACGCCTGCGGGCCGTCCGCGCAGATCCCCGGCGCGTTGCAGCCGAGATTCGCCTTCAGCGTCTGCACGACGGCCGTGCGCTGGCTGCGGTCGCGCAGCCAGATCAGGCCGACGTCGTCGGTCTGCACGAAGCCCGTGCCGACCAGGCCCGAACCGTCGTTCAGGTTGCCCGTCGTCGTGTTGTTCTGGCCGAAGTTGCCGTTCGGATCGAGGAAATTGTTCGCTTCGAGCAGCTTCGTCAGCGTGTCGCCGTTCTTCACCAGCTTCGTGTGATCGCTCGGCGACTGGCCGTGCTTCGACGTGACGATCACGGCCGTCGACGAATACAGGTTCGCCTGCTTCAGCGCCGCGACGACGTGGCCGATCGCGTCGTCGACATACGTGATCGCGTTCGCGACCTGCCCGTTCGGCGTGAAGTCGGCGTCGAGATAGCCGCCGCCCTTCGCGACCGGCGCCTTCTGCGCGACGCTCAGCGTCTGGAAGTTCGCACCGAACAGCGTCGGCACCGGCGCGGTCTTCGTGCCGGTCGAATCGCGGCCGCCGATCTGGCGGATCAGCGCCTGCACGTGCAGGTTGTCGAAGCGCGCGGTATGCGAGTAGACGTCCGTATAGTCGGTGTTGGTCGCCGGGTCGATCGAATTGATCTCGGTGCGCATCAGGTCGTCGACGCCGGTGCCCGACGGGCCGTTCAGCCAGTCGTAGCCCCACGCGTGCTTGTCGGCCCACGCGGTGCGCGCATTCGGCACGCCGGCCTTCACGGCCTCGAACACCGTGTTGGTCTTCACGTAGTCGTGCGGGTAGACCGGCACGCACTGGCCGTTGACCTTCGCATGCGGGATCGCCTGCGGATTGAACGCGCCGCCGCCGTCGAGGTGCACGAGCGCGCCGCCGTTCTGCGCATCGATGCCGGTCGTCTCGTCGAACACGACGTTCCAGCCCTGCTTGCCCGAGCACGTCGTGTCGCTCGGCGCGTACAGGTTGCGGTCGTACGACACGTCGTAGAACAGGCCGGCCGTCTTCGGCGAGCCGCCCGTCACCAGTGCGGCGAGGCCGGGAAACGAATCCGACAGCCCCGGCGTGTACGCATTCGCGTACGTCACGCCGCTCTTCGCGAGTACCGCGAGGTTCGGGCACGTATTCGCGCCGATGCAGCGCGCCAGATCTTGCTCGTGCAGGCCGTCGATGCTCAGCAGCAGCACGTGCTTCACGACGCGGCTCGGCCGGCCGTTGCTCTCGCCCTGAGCGTTACCGTCCTGTTGCGCCGCATGCACGCCCGCGCTTGCGAGCGCCAGCGCGCCCGCCGCCATCACCGCCATGTTTCGTTGCTTGACGAACCTGGAAATCATCACCCCACCTCATCGATTGATGTTGAACTGCGTGACCTGCCATCAGGCGCGCAAAATATCGCCGGGCCATGCGGCGGTCGGATGAAGCGGGGCTTTCTGTTCTCTGTCAAACGTAACCAATCGCAAATGACATGAAGGGGTCGCAATCCGCGGCCCTCGCGTGCGCCGGCCCGTGCGACGGGATTTTTTTCGACTTGGCCCGCGACTATTGGCGTGTGATAAAGGGTTTTCCCTGACCCGGAGCACGACTATGTCAACCCTGGAAGCTCTCCGGTTCGTGCTGGACGATGCACGTACCCCCGAAATCATTCGCCATCACGTCGTCGACGCGCTGCAGTACGCGTTGCGCAATTACGGACAGGTGTTTACCGCGAAAGAAGTCGAATGGCTGACGCAGTGGGACGACGCGCGTCTGCCGCTGGCCGCGAGGAAGGAGCTGGACAAGCGCGAACCGGCGATCGCCGGACGCTGAAAAAAAGCCGCCACGCCCGACGGGTGCGGGCACGGCGGCGGATGAGGGATGACGGGCGGCGGTAACGCTTACTGCAGCCCGAAGTCGACGCGGGTCGTCGCGCCCTTGTCCGAGATGCCCTTCGCGTCGAGCTTCGGCGCGACGACGAACATGCGGCTCGAATCGATCTTGCCGTCGAGATACTGGCGCACGGCCTGCGCGCGCTGCTGCGCGAGCGCACGCAGCGCGTTGTCGTCGGCCGGCGCGTGATCGGCGAGCGCCTGCTTCATGTCCGCATCGGGCAGCGTCTTCTGCAGGCCCACCAAGTTGCGCGGCTTCTTGAAGTCGGCGGCCTTGTAAGCGCGCGTCAGGTACTTCGAGTATTCGGCCTTGTCGACCTTCACCGACATCGGATCGATGCTCTCGCCCTGGCCGACCACGTCCTTCAGCTTCTGCTGGCGCACCAGCCGCTCGACGTACGCGTCGCGCAGGCCCGGCGTGTCCTGCGCCGGATCGACGCGGCCGATCAGGTCGAGGCGGATCGACGGCTTCTCGGTTAGCATCTTCACCACGGTGTCGAGCTTCTTCTGCTGCGCGTCGGTCAACGCGTACGAGCCCGGCGCGAACTCGACGTAGCCGAGATCCTCGCCGCCGCTGCCGCCGAACGCATTCGCGAGCAGCGTGAACGGCGACGTGACGGCCTTCGCGATCAGGTTCAGCACCGCGTGCCAGATCAGCCCGCCGACGCTGAACTCCGGATTCGACAGCGAGCCCGACACCGGCAGATTCACGTCGATCTGGCCGCGCGTGTTCTTCAAGAGCGAGATCGCGAGCTTCACCGGCAGCTTCGTCGCGGTGTCGTTCTCGACGCGATCGCCGAACGTCAGCTGGTCGATGAAGATGTGGTTGTTCGCCGACAACTGGTCGTTCGCGAGCTGGTAGTGCAGGTCGACGTTGAGCTTGCCCTTCGTGATCGGATAGCCCGCGTACTTCGCCGAATACGGCGTCAGGTTGGTCAGTTCGATGTCGTGCGCGGTGGCCGTGAGGTCGAGCGCCGGCTTCTCGATCAGCGGGTTCACCGAGCCCTTGATCGAAATCGGCCCGTTGCCCGCGAGGTTCGCGGCGACGTCGACCGGCGCGGACGTCGTCGAATCCGTGCCGAACGCGCCGACCGTGCCCTTGATCGCGACGAGGTTCGCCGTGTAGTTCGGCTTGATGAAGTTGTCCGTGTACGTGACGCGGCCGTTCTGCAGCAGCAGTTCGCCGAAGTGCATCCGCACCGGGTTCTGCGGCTGCGGCGCGGCCTTCACGACCACCGTCGCCGACGCGGCGGCCGGCACGGACGCCTGCTGCGCGGCCGCGGCCGAGGCGGCCTGCGCGGCGGCCGGCGGCGTCACGCCCGGCGACAGCGGCACCGGCTCGCCCTTGCTCGCGTCGCGCGTGAGCGACTGCGCGGGGCCCGTCTCCTTCGCGACCACGTCCTTCAGGTTCAGCCGGCCCTGCGCGTCGAGCAGCACGCGGCCGTAGAAGTTCGAGAACGTCACGCGCGCGGCGTCGACGTCGGTGCCCTTCTCGTCGTAGTTCGCCTTCAGGTTCGACAGCGCGAGCGAGCGCCAGCCGGCGAACGGGTCGGAAGTCGCCTTGTCGAGCATCCGCACGTCGACCAGCGCGAGGTCGCCGCGATAGGTCGCGCGCGGCGTGTCCTTCACCTGCGCGAACGTCAGGTTGCCCTGCGCGTTGAGCAGCGCGCTCGCGATCGTCGCGTTCAGCGCGCTGCCGAAGTATGGCTCGAACGCGGCCGCATCGAGGCGGTTGCCGTTGATCTTCAGGCCGAGCTTCAGCGGCTGCGCGGTCACGTCGCCCGACACGTTCAGCGAGCCCTTGCGGTTCAGCGTCGCCTTCAGCTGCACGGGCAGCGGCTTCGTCAGGTCGTCGCTCACCTTCTGCACCGACAGCTCCAGCGGCTTGATCGCCAGCTTCACCGGGCGCGGCGTCGACAGGTCGGTGAAGTTCGCGGACGCCTCCTTCACGTTCAGCGCCTCGATCCGGTAGTGCCACGACGGCGCGGCGGCCTGGGCCTTGCGCGCGACCGTGCGCGGCGGCACCGCGGCTTGCGCGGGTTCGGCCAGCGCCGCGAGGTCGATCTTGCCGTCCTTCAGGCGCTTCACGTCGAGCGCGAGCCCGCTCGTGTCGACGCTCGCGATCTCGGCGGTGCGCGCGGCGACGTCGATCTTCGCGATCTTCGCGCTCGCGTCGGGCAGCACGATCGCGGGCGCCTTGTTGTCCGGCGCGGCGATCTTCAGCGACTTGAGGCTGACCGTGCTGTCGGCGACTTCCGCGGCGAGCGGCGTCTTGCCCCAGTCGGTCTTCGCGTTGACGGTCGCGCCGAGCGTTCCGTCGAGCACGCGCGCGCGCGTCGCCTCGCCGAGATACGGCTGCAGCGCCGGCAGCGCGAGCGCGGCGACCGTCAGCTTCGTGTCGGCCTGCTTCGCGGCGAGGTTGAACGCGCCTTCGGCCTTCACGTCGCCGCCGCGCGACAGCGACGTCGACAGCGTGTACTTGGCGGGCGTCTTGCCCTGCAGCGAGAAGCCGTCGAGCGTCGCGGCGAGCTTCGTCAGCGACAGCGCGGTCGGCGTCGCCGGCACGCGGTCGTCGACGTTGATCGTGCCCCCGTCGATCGCGACATGGCGAATCGTCAGGTCGAGCGGCGGCGCGGCCTTCGCGGCGGCGCTTCCTTCGGCCTTCGCGCCGCTGGCGGCGGCGACGGTGGCGCCAGACGCGGCCGACGCACCGGAAACGGCGACGGCCGACGCGCCCGGCTTGCCGGCTGCGGCCTTCGGCGCGGCGGCCGGTTGCGCGACCAGCTTCTCGACGTTCAGCACGCCCTGCTTGTCGCGCGACAGATCGACCACCGGCTGGTCGAGCCGGATCTCGTCGAAGTGCATCGCGTTGCGCAGCGGTTCCAGCCCGGCCGCCGCGATGTGCACGCCGCGCGCGGCGAACAGCGGCGCCGACGCGCGGTCGGTCACCTTCGCGTCGCTCAGGTCGACGGTGCCCGACACGCGCAGCGCGGGCGTCTCGCCGCTCATCACGAAATTGACCGTGAGGTTGCTGCTGAGCAGGCCGCTCGTCACGGCCACCGGCAGCTTCGCCGGCACGTACGAGATCAGCTTCGGCACGTCGAGGCGGTCGAACTTCAGCGCGATCTCCGATTCGCGCGACTGCGCGAACGGCTTGGTCTTGCCGTCGATCGAGATCGGGCTGCCGTCGAAGCGCGCGCGCAGCTTCGGCTCGACGAAGATGTCGGTCTTCGAGGCCAGCGTCGCGATGTACGGAATGCCGAGCGTCCAGTTGTCGACCACGTGCTTTTCGTTCAGCAGGCGATCGTCGAAATCGATCCGGCCGTCGTTGACCTGGATGTTCGACACCGAGAATTGCGTCGGCTTGCTGTCGGGCTTCGGCGTCGGCGACGAGAACTTCTCGATCAGGTCGGTGAAGTTGAAGCGCTGCGCGTCGTAGCGAACGACGTGAAAGCGCGGCGAATCGAGCCGGACCTCGTTGACGATCGGCGCGCCGCGGAACAGCGACGACCACGACGGCCTCACGACGAGCTTGCCGATGTCGATGAAGTCGCCCTGGCCGCCGCGCTCGCCGAGGCGGATGCCGTCGGCTTCGAGGTTCAGCGTGTACGGGTTCAGTGCGATGCGCTGAATCGTGGCCGGCCGGTCGAGCTGCTTGCTCAACTGCTGTTCGGCGACATGGCGGATCAGCGGCGGCGCCGCGAAGAAGCCGAGCAGTCCGAACAAAACGAGGAAGATCAGCACGCCGATGCCGATACGCCGGGTCCGGCGCGAGCGTGCAACGCCACCGAGGGCATGGAGGGTCGAGGGTACGGTTTCTTTGTCTGCGCTTGCCATGCTTGAATATCTCGGGAATGGATGCCGGGCCGCACCGGGGAACCGGGCGGCCGCGCACGCTATCCCGAAAGTATAGGCTCAGGAGGTGACGGTACGGCGGTCGGGCGCCGCCGCCGCGCCCGCCGATCGGACAACGGCGGCGGTCAACCGTTCATTTCCGGACGACGACGGGCGGCATCCACGAGCCGTCGCTCGCCTGCGGCTTCGGCGCGTAGAGGCGCAACGCGAGCGCGAAATCGGTCCGCGGCGCCGGCAGCCAGTTGGCCGCATGCGTGCCGCCCGGCGACGCCGACACGACGATGTCGATCGAGCCGTCGTGGTTGCGGCGCAGCCGGTCGCGATCGCCGAGCGAGCGGCGCGCCGACCCGACGTCGGGCAACGCGCCGTTGGTGGTGTACGGCGTGAGCGTCCAGAACGCGCGCACCGGCGGCAGCGCGCCCGGCGCGAAATGCAGCACGTACCGGTTCGCGCCGTTCAGCGCGTGGCCGTCGCTGTCGACGCGGGTGATCGCGAGCGTCTCGTCGTCGCGCGTCGCGGTGCCGAACTGCGTGTAGGCCGCATACGCGCGCAGCGCGTAGTCCTGGCCGTACTTGCCGGCCGTATCGCCCAGCCAGGTCCAGCCGTTCGCGTTCAGCAGGTTCGACGGCGGGGTCGCGAGCCGCGCGCGCGCCTCGGCGACGCCGGCCGTCGCGGCCGTCAGACGGTCGCCCGTCCACAGCACCGGGTAGCCGGCCGTCACGCCGATGTCGCCGAGCGATTCCTGCGCGTGTGCGTCGTCGGCCGGCGCCGGATTGTCCTGCAGCGCCCGCGCGAAGCGCGTGAAGAACGCCTTCGGGTCGAGCGCGGTCACTTGTTCGGCCGGCGTGCCGCCACCCACCGCTTCGGATGGGGCACTGCCCGCATGGACCGCGACCGATGCGCCGCGCTCGGCGCCCGTGTAGACCGACAGCGGCACCACGCGGATCGCGCGCTGCAATTTCTTCACGTTCGTCAGATCGCGCCCGCCGCTCGTCTGCAGCCGCACTTCGAGCCACGCATTGGCGGACGGCACGTCGACACGCTGTACGCCCTTCGGCAGCGTGCCCTGCCAGTCCTTCGCGGCGAAGGCAATCGTTTGCGATCGCCCGGCGCCACGGGCGCCGCGCGCCGCGACGCTCGACGACGACCACAGCACGTTCGTCCACATGTCGAGCGCGCGTGCGTCCCAGTAGCGGCCGCGCGTGTCGGGCAGCGTGACGATCATGGGTTCGGCGGCGACGTCGAGCCAGCCGGTCGAGTCGAGCGTGTCGACGCCCGGCAGCGGCGGATTGACCGCGCCGACGGGCGGCAGCGCCTGCGCGTGGCGCAGCGTGTTGAGCGGCGCCTGCCCCGGCTGCGCGCCGTCGCCGCCCGTCGCCGCCTCCTTCGCGACGTCCATCAGCACGAGCGGATACGCATAGATATAGGAGTCGGCGACTTCCGCGCGCATCCAGCCGGTTTTCCGCTGGATCGCGTCCGGTTGCGACGCGCATCCCGCAAGCAACGCCGCAATGGCCAGCGACGCGCATGCGCGTCGCAGAGAAACTGATTCTCGCTGGTTTTCAATCATCGATTACTGGCCGAATATCGTTCTTTTCAGTCAACGCCCTGTTCGTCTTGCGAACGGCGAAGCAAGGCACCCCAGCGTGCCCGGATGACCGTTTCGCTACGTTTCGTAACGGTGGGGCGCTGATGTCAGGCCGGTATCATAGCGCCTAAGGGCATCCCCCAATATGCCGAATAACGGGTAAAACGCTAGCCGAATCGTCAAAAAATCTGAAATAGTTCACGGGATTCCGCAAAAATCTGGAACAGCATCGGGAACATCGACCCGTAAACGCCTCGCGAGCGCCAAGCTCGGCGCTTCAGCGCTCACCGGCTGTCCGTACGGAAGCCGGGCGATCGCTTTTCCTGCGTTGTGACACCCTGTGCGCATCGACCTGCGTCGCATCGTCGCCGACGCTTGACCTTACCATCATGGGAATGTTGATACTGGAACCATTCGCGGCACGAACCGCGCTTTTGGGGAATCCGACATGACTGAACCACTTGCCTCCGCGGCGCTGCAAACGATCGAGCTGAACGTCGACGGCATGCATTGCGGCGGCTGCACGGGCCGCGTGCAGCGCGCGCTGGCCGCCGTGCCGGGCGTCGTCGATGCGGCGGTCGATCTGGATGCGCATACGGCGACGGTCACCGCGCAGGAGACCGTCGAGCCGGATCAGCTCGTTGACGCCGTCCGTGAGGCCGGCTATCGCGCCGCGGTGCGCGACGCGGCCGGCGAAGCGGTTGCGCCCACGCAGGTGGCGCACGCGACGCCCGACGCAACGCCGTCTGCGCCGGCTGCCGCCACGACGATCGAACTCGATATCGATGGCATGACCTGCGCGTCGTGCGTGTCGCGCGTCGAGAAGGCGCTCGTCAAGGTGCCGGGCGTCACGCGTGCATCGGTCAACCTCGCGACCGAACGCGCGACGGTCGACGCATCGGCCGGCGTTTCGGCCACGCAATTGGCGGATGCCGTGAAGCAGGCCGGCTACGGCGCGACGCCGACGGCGTCGGACACCGACGTCCCGGCCCGCGTCCCTACCCTGCCCACCGCGCCCGCAAACATCGAACTCGACATCGACGGGATGACCTGCGCGTCCTGCGTGTCGCGCGTCGAGAAGGCGCTCGCGAAGGTTCCGGGCGTCACGCGTGCATCGGTCAATCTTGCAACCGAACGTGCAACGGTCGACGCGTCGAACGACGTGTCCGCCGCGCAGCTTGCCGACGCGGTGAAACAGGCAGGCTACGGCGCAACACCGATCGCCGTCTCGGCTCGGCCCGCAACTTCCGCTGCCACGCCCGCTTCCGCCGACGTCGAACTCGACATCGGCGGCATGACGTGCGCGTCCTGCGCCGGCCGCGTCGAAAAGGCGCTGGCCGCCGTGCCGGGCGTCGCCCGCGCGACGGTCAACCTCGCGACCGAACGCGCGTCGGTGCACGGCGCCGGCGCACTCGACGCCGCCACGCTGATCGCGGCGGTCACCACAGCCGGCTACCGTGCGTCGCTTCCGGCCGCGTCACCCGCCAGCGCACCGGCCGGCGCCGACTTACAGCCAGCCAGCCCCGCGCAGGACCCCGACGCACGCAAGCGCCGCGAAGCGATTCGCGAACGCAACCTCGTGATCGGCGCCGCCGTGCTGAGCGCGCCGCTCGTCGCGCCGATGCTCGCCGCACCGTTCGGTATCGACCTGATGCTGCCCGGCTGGCTTCAGCTCGTGCTCGCGTCGATCGTGCAGTTCGGCTTCGGCGCGCGCTTCTACCGCGCGGCCTGGCATGCGGTGAAGGCACGCACCGGCAACATGGACCTGCTCGTCGCGCTCGGCACGTCGGCCGCATACGGGCTGAGCCTGTGGATGCTGCTGCGCGATCCCGCGCATCCCGGCCATCTGTATTTCGAAGCGTCGGCCGTCATCGTCACGCTCGTGCGCTTCGGCAAGTGGCTCGAATCGCGCGCGAAGCGCCAGACCACCGAGGCGATCCGCGCGCTGAACGCGCTGCGCCCCGACCGTGCGCGCGTCGTCGAGCACGGCGTCGAACGCGACGTGCCGCTGTCGCAGGTGCGCGTCGGCACGCGCGTCGGCATCCGGCCCGGCGAGCGCGTGCCCGTCGACGGACGGATCGTGTCGGGCCGCTCGCACATCGACGAATCGCTGATCACCGGTGAAAGCCTGCCCGTGCCGAAGGACGATGGCGACGCCGTCACGGCCGGCTCGATCAACGGCGAAGGTGCGCTCGTCGTCGAAACCACCGCGATCGGCGCAGAGACGACGCTCGCGCGCATCATCCGCCTCGTCGAATCCGCGCAGGCCGAGAAGGCGCCGATCCAGCGGCTCGTCGATCGCGTCAGCGAGGTGTTCGTGCCGGCGATCCTCGGCATCGCCGTGCTGACGCTGGTCGGCTGGCTGATCGCCGGCGCCGGGACGGAAACCGCGATCCTCAACGCGGTCGCGGTGCTCGTGATCGCGTGCCCGTGCGCGCTCGGTCTCGCGACGCCCGCCGCGATCATGGCCGGCACAGGCGTCGCGGCCCGGCACGGCGTGCTGATCAAGGACGCGCAAGCGCTCGAGCTTGCGCAACGCACGACCGTGATCGCGTTCGACAAGACCGGCACGCTGACCGAAGGCAAACCGTCCGTGACGGCGTTCGACGCCGTCGGCATACCGCGCGCCGAAGCGCTCGCGCTCGCGGCGGCCGTGCAGCGGCAGAGCGACCATCCGCTCGCGCGTGCGGTGGTCGTCGCGCACGACGCGGACGTGGCCGCACAGGGCGGCGCAGCCGCGTCGGTCGTCGCGACCGATGCGCGCGCGGTGGCCGGGCGCGGCGTGGAAGCGCACGTCGGCGGGCAACAGCTTGCGCTCGGCAGCACGCGCTGGCGCGACGAACTCGGCATCGCGGTGCCGCCGGCGCTCGATGCGCGCGCGGCGGAACTCGAACGCGCGGGCAACACGATCTCGTGGCTGATGCGTGCCGATGCGCCGCGCGCGGTGCTCGCGCTGATCGCCTTCGGCGACACCGTGAAGCCGGGCGCCCGCGACGCGATCGCGGCGCTGTCGGCGCGCGGCGTCGCGAGTGCGCTCGTGACGGGCGACAACCGCGGCAGCGCGACGGCCGTCGCGGCGGCGCTCGGCATCGGCGAAGTGCATGCGCAGGTGCTGCCCGACGACAAGGCGCGGGTCGTCGCCGAGCTGAAGCGCACGCACGGGGGCGTCGTCGCGATGGTCGGCGACGGGATCAACGATGCGCCCGCGCTCGCCGCGGCGGACGTCGGCATCGCGATGGCGACCGGCACCGACGTCGCGATGCACACGGCCGGCATCACGCTGATGCGCGGCGACCCGGCGCTCGTCGCCGATGCGATCGACATTTCCAAACGCACGTACCGCAAGATCCAGCAGAACCTGTTCTGGGCGTTCGTGTACAACCTGGTCGGCGTGCCGCTCGCGGCGCTCGGCTTGCTGAACCCGGTGATCGCGGGCGCGGCGATGGCGTTTTCCAGCGTCAGCGTCGTGACCAACGCGTTGCTGCTGCGGAGATGGAAAGGCCGCGCGCGTTGATGCGGCGGGCCGTGAAGGCGGGATAGCCGAATGGGCCGTTCGGCGGTCGGTGGGCGGTGGGCGGTGGGCGGTGGGCGGTGGGCGGTGGGCGGTGGGCGGTGGGCGGTGGGCGGTGGGCGGTCAGAGGATCACGGAGCGTGCCGGCATTGGCCAGCTACGCAGTGTGCCGAATCGCACAACCCCATGACGATGCATCGCGAGCCCGCGGATTCAGTCCGACACGACCGGTTTGATCAACGTCGTGGTGATCGGCACGAAGCCGCATGAACGATACAGCGCACGCGCCGCCGCGTTGTGATTGAACACCGACAGCCCGATCTCGGTGACGCCGTAGCGACGCGCCTCGGCGTCGAGCGCATCGAGCGCACGCGTGGCCCAGCCCTGGCGGCGCCGGGACGGGACGATGTCGAGGTCGTAGATGAACAGCGTGCGGTTCGGCCCTTCGGGGACGATCGCGTACCAGAGGTCGCCCACCGTGTCGCCGCTGGCGCCGTCGATGAGCGTGACGAGGGTCTGGCCGGCGGTCAGCAGGCCGTCCGGCAGCAGCGTGTCGAAACAGGCGCGCGCACGATCGGCCGCGTCTTCGACAGCATTTTGCCCGGAGGAAACGAGATCGCTCGCGTAGCCGTGGATGGCTCGCGTGCGGTACGCGTGGAATTCGCCGGCCGTCATCGGCCGCATCTGCAGCATGGCCCGGTCGCCGTGAACGGAATCGGACTTCCAGTGTAACGGGACGGTCGCACCGGCGCGCGAGGCGGCGGTGGAAAACGGGCGAGCAGGTACGGCGGACGCCGCGCCGAATCAGCGAATCAGCGACGGTACAGGACGATCGGCACCAGGTTTGCACGGCGCACGCGCTCGGCTTCGGCGTGACGTGCGGCGTACGAGTATTCGGCGTCGAGCGGCAGGTGCGGGGACACGAACAGGTCGTCGATTTTTTGCAGCAGGGCGAAGATGAAGCTCATGTGAGACTCCTGACAGATATGGCTAGGGTTTTCCCTTAGAACGCCTCCATTCTAAGGGTTTTCCCTGAACTCTGCCAGCGAACTGCATCGGTTTGCCGCACCCGCGCGACAGCCGATCGCCGGCGGGAAGCGGCGATCCTTGCTGCATCGGGCTGTCAGGATAGGGTCGAAACGTTAGCGGGTGCGACGAACCCGCTTCGCGACGGCCGCCTCGCGGTTCGCGCTGCGCTGAAGCCGGTCGACTTGCGACAGGAGCGCTTCGTGGTGCTCCTCGAGCGTCATCAGCGTGGCCTGCTGCGTCGACAGATCGGCCGCGAGGCGATCGATCCGTTGCTGCTGGGTGGCCACGTCCTGCTTCAGGTGCGCGATCTGCCGCGTTTGCAGCACCAGCGCGACGAGCCCTACCAGCACGACGACGGCCAGCGCCAGCAGCAGCCGGTTGACGCGGCGCATCTCGCGATCGGCCGACCGCGTCAGTCCGTCCACGTCGGACTGCAGCGCGGCGAGCCGGTCGGTCAGCGGGCGCAGGTGCGTGTCTGGATCGAAGGCCGGCGCGGGCGGTTGCGGGCGCTCCGACGAGGGCTTGGTCACGAACGAGGCGGCGGATACCGCCGGCTGCGCAACCGGCGACGGCGAAACGTCGGGCTGCGGGGTCGTGTCGCGGGGCTTCGCGGAAGGTGTGGCGATTGCCGGTTCGAGCGGCCGCACCGACTGTGCCGACTGTGCCGACTGGGTCGGCTGGGTCGGCTGTGCCGGCGTCTGTGGCTCGACCGGCGCGGCGACGACCAGCGGCAGGTTCGAGTCAACCGCTTCCGGCTTCGAATCGACGCTCGTCGCAACCGGTGCGGCTGGCGTCGCCGCCGCTTCATTGGCGCCGGCAGCGACCCGGCGTTTGCTGCCCGATGACGCGCGGCGCTCCTTCACGGCGTCGCCCGAAGATTTCCCTTCGCGGGATTTGACGACCGCCGCCTCGACGACAGGCTTCGCGACTTCGCCATTTGCCGCTGGCGACTCCGCCGCCTGCGCCGCAGCGCCATCTTCGGCTTCCAGCTTCGTCTCCGCGTTCGCGGCGCGGTCGACCGCGGGCACGTCGATCTGCGTTACGCCGCCATCGACCGCAGGCGAATCGGCGGCCTGCGTTGCAAGCCCCTCTGCCGATGCGCCGTCGACGTTCGCGGCCACATCGCCTTCAGGTGTCGAAACGGAAACGGCCTCGACCGCCCCATCCTGCGCCGCCGTCCTTTCCGCTTCCGCATGCGTTGCCGCCGCATCCGCCGGCGGGACGAACCCGTCCAGCGTAGCCTGTCGCCCGTCATCGGCAACGGCCGCCGCATCGGCTTCCACCAGCGCTTCCTCGTGCGCCGTCACCGGCATGCGCTCGCCCGGCTCCAGCACCGGATCGCCGAACAGGTCGAGCGTCCGTTCGTCGCGCGGCGCGTCGCCGGCCGGTGCGCTGCCGGATCGCGCCGTCGCCCTGGCGGACGTGCTGCCTGCGGCAGCGGCCGAGCGCGGGCGCGAACGGGCCGACGAACGGGTGGAACGGGAGCGGGAGCGAGGCGTGGAAACGGATTCGGTCATGGAAATCGGATAGCGGGGCCCGCAGACGCGAACCCGGATGTCGAACGGAATCGGTGGCCGGCCATTGTCGCACGCCCCGCAACCGAGTCACGCAATCGAGTCACGCTATTCGTCGCCCGCCAGCCCGTTCCCGCCGTCGAAGCGCGTGACGCCGGGCAGCGCGCGCAGCTTGGCGCAGATGGCCTTGTATTCGAGTTCCGATACGCGCGCCAGCGCGATGCGCACCTCGTCCTGCTCCCCCGCGTCGTCGGCACGCTGCACGATGAACTGCTTCACGCGCGCACTGTCCGGGCCGAGCGCCGCGTGCAGCGAATCGAACGTCAGCGTGCCGCTCGCGACCGTCAACGCAAGCTGGCGCCGCTGGCGCACCGTGAAATAGCGCCGCTCCAGCGGCTTGATGCCGGCCAGGATGATCAGGATGATGATCGTCGCGGAAATCGCCGCGACATAGAGCCCGCCGCCCACCGCCAGGCCGATCGCCGCGACCGACCACAGGCTCGCGGCCGTCGTCAGCCCGCGCACGATCTCGCCGCGCAGCAGGATCGAACCCGCGCCGAGGAAGCCGATGCCCGATACGACCTGCGCGGCGATCCGCGACGGATCGAGCACGACGTGGTCGCTGGTGCCGAGCACGTCGGCAAAACCGAACGCCGACACGATCATGATCAGCGTCGAGCCGACGCACACCAGCATGTGCGTGCGCAGGCCGGCCGCCCACGACAGGCGCTCGCGCTCGAAGCCGATGACGCTGCCGAGCGCCGCCGCGAGAACGAGCCGCATCACGAGTTCCAGGTTGCTGAGCATCCGATTTCTCTCCTTTTTTTGGTGCCGGCCGCGCGGAATGTTTTATCCTTGGCCCCGGCCGCGCCGATTCTCCGGGCCGCGCCGACACGTTTCGATCCAAGCGCTCAACCCCGCCATGTCCGTTTCCGACTCCGCTTCCGCCCAGGCCGCCCAGTTGCGCCACCATTTCGCGCACGTCGTCTTGCCGATCTGGCGGGGTTCAGGGTTCGACTCGGCGTTGCAATTGCCGTTCGAGGCCGTCGATCCGGCCACCCACGCGCCGCTGCCCGTGACCCGTTATCGCGCAATGGCGTGCGCAAGGCAACTCTTCGTGTTCGCGCAGGCCGGCGACACCGCCCACGCGGCCACGCTGTTCGACGCGCTGTGCCGGCACTTTCGCGACCCGCGCCACGGCGGCTGGATCTACAGCGTCGATGCGCAGGGCGCACCGCTCGATACGACCAAGGATCTCTATACGCACGCGTTCATCGTGTTCGCGTGCGCTGCGTGGCATGCGGCGTCGGGCGACGCCGCCGCGCGCACGGTGGCCGAGGAAACCGCCGCGCTGATCCAGGACCGCTTCGCGCCGCGCCACGGCGACGCGTTGCTCGATGCCGCGCGCCATGCCGACTTCTCGTCATCCGGCAGCGGTGCGCTGCAGAATCCGCTGATGCACCTGACCGAAGCGTGGCTCGCGGCCGCCGATGCGTTCGGCGACCCGGCATTCGACGATGCGCTCGCACGCACCGCGCAGGCCGTCGAGCGCACGTTCGTCGATGCGGCGACCGGCTGCGTGGCCGAGCTGCCGCTCGGATCAGCCGACAACCGTTTCGAGCCCGGCCATCAGTTCGAGTGGTTCTATCTGGTCGATGCGGCCGGTGCGCGGCTCGCGCAGACCGGGCTGCCCGCCGCGCTGTCGCGCGCGTTCGCGTTCGCCGAGCAATACGGCGTCGATCCGCAGACGGGCGGCGTGTGCGCGGCGCTCGACGCGCAAGGCGCATGCATCGACGGCACGCAGCGGATCTGGGCGCAGACCGAATACCTGCGCGCGCTCGCAACGCACGGCGGCACGCCGGCCTCCGCGCCGCTCGCGCGCCAGATCGAGCGGTTCGCCACGCGCTTCCTGCATCCGCGCGGCTGGTTCGAATGCAAGACGGCGGACGGACAGGTATCGCGCGCCGACATGCCGTCGACGACGCCCTATCACCTCGCGACCGCCTACGCGGCGCTGCCGACCGGTTCGTAATCCGTCGCGGCGAACGACGGCGCCGCGCGGCCGCCGTGGGCGACGCGTCCGTCGCCCAGTTCGAACACCGACACCGCCTGCATCAGGTGCGCGGTCTGGTCGTTCAGCGATGCGGCCGCCGCCGCGACTTCCTCGACCAGCGCCGCATTCTGCTGCGTGAGCTGATCCATCTGCGTGACGGCCTGGTTCACCTGCTCGATCCCGACGCTCTGCTCGACCGACGCCGCCGTGATCTCCGACATCGTCTGCACGACGCGCGTGATCGACGCCGACACCGTGCGCATCGCGTCGCCGGCGCGCTCGACGAGTTCCGCGCCGCCGTTGATCTGCGCGACCGAATCCTCGATCAGCGCCTTGATCTCCTTCGCCGATTGCGCGCTGCGCTGCGCGAGCGAGCGCACTTCGCCCGCGACCACCGCGAAGCCGCGCCCCTGTTCGCCGGCCCGCGCGGCCTCGACCGCCGCGTTCAGCGCGAGGATGTTGGTCTGGAATGCGATGCCGTCGATCACCGAGATGATCTCCGCGATGCGCCCCGAGCTCTGCGCGATGCCGCGCATCCGGTCGATCACGCTGTCGACCACGCCGCCGCCGTGGCTCGTCGCTTCGAGCGCCGCGTCGGCCAGCGCGCTCGCCGCGCGCGCGCTGTCGGTGTTCTGCCGGACGGTCGCGGTCAATTCCTCCATGCTCGCGGCGGTTTCCTCAAGCGACGCGGCCTGCGTGCCCGTGCGCGCCGACAGGTCGGCGTTGCCGCCCGCGATCTCGCCCGCGCCGAGGTGGATCGCATCGGACGCCTGGCGCACCGTGCGCACGGTGCCCGCGATACTCGTCTGCATCGCGCCGAGGGCGCGCAGCATCCGGTCGATCTCGAACACGCCGCCCGCCTGCACGGCTTCGTCGAGACGGCCCTGCGCGATCCGCTCGAAATGGCGGCCGGCCTGCTCCAGCGGCGCGACGACCGCGCGCCGCGCGGCCGCGTAGATCGCGGCGCTCGCCGCGAGCATCGCCACCAGCAGCACGATGCCGACCGACTTGAACCACAGCATGCCGCCGTCGATCGTGTCGAGCGCCGCGCGGCTCGACGTGCCGCCATAGTCGGTGAAGCGATGCAGCTCGGCGATGTACGCGTCCTGGAAGCCCTGGGTCGGCTGGTCGAGGAACGCCTGGATGTTGTCGGCGTCGAGGAACTGCACGAGCTCGCCCAGCGCGCCGCGCAGCGCGCGATAGCGCTCGGTGAGCGCCGCGACGCGCGCGCGGTTGGTGTCGTCGACCGCCTGCGCGGCCGTCAGTACCGCGAACGCCTTGTCCGCTTCCGCGAGCGACGTGCCCGCGTGACGGATGATGTCCTCGGGCTTCGGCCCGCCGCGCACCATCCGCGTGCCGGCACGCGACAGGTTGATGCGCGCGTCGAGCAGTTGCTCGGTCGCCCGGCTGGCCGCGTCGACCTGCGCGATCGCGACGTTCGACAGATCGTCGACGCCGCTGCGCGTCGACGTGAGCGCCCAGAAGCCGAGCGCTTCGATCGCGAACAGGAAGAGGCAGAACACGGTCAACACGCCGAGCAGACCCGACGCGAGCTTGATTTTTCCGAACATGGGGATTCCTGGAGAGCGGACGATGAGGCAATGCCCCGGCATTAGCGGCATTTCTTCGTCGGACTTTAGGCGGAATGGCCACCACGCAGGTCAATCGCGCGCTTCGCGCGCGCATTCGCGTCGAATCGCCCGCAAACGCGGAGATCTTGCGTATTCGACGCAATAATCGCGTCGCATCGCGCCGGGATTTGCACGAAACGCGGACGAATTTCCTTGCTTATCCGGAGCCCCCTTCCTAGAGTTCAGCGCAAGCGGGCACTCATTTCAAGGAAGTTCGATGACCGACATCACGGACCACGCGCGCGGCGCATTGCGCGCGCAGCCGTTCAGCATGCTGCTGGGCACGGAGCTGATGCATATCGGCGACAACGAAGTGTCGCTGTGTCTGCCCGTGCGCGAGGAACTACGGCAGCAGCATGGTTTCGTGCACGGCGGCGTCATCAGCTATCTCGCGGACAACGCGCTGACGTTCGCCGGCGCGCTCGTGCTCGGCCCGCGCGTGATCACCGCCGAATACAAGATCAACTATCTGCGGCCGGCCGTGAACGGCACGCTCGTCGCCCGCGCGAAGCTCGTCTACGCGGGCCGGCACCAGGCGACCTGCCAGTGCCACGTGTTCGTCATCGACGGCGATCACGAGCGGCTCGTCGCGATCGCGCAAGGCACGATCAACCGCGTCGGCGACGGCAAGATGCCGGATGCGCCGGTGGAGACGGCGTGAATTGCTGCGTCGGCAAGCATCGATGCCGCGACGCCTGTCGCGCTAGCGTTTCATCGCAGCCAGATAGACCGCATCACGCTCGCGGCGGCCCACCGCGACCACCAGCACGATGACTTCCGCGTCGCGCACTTCGTAGACGAGGCGATAACCGACACCGCGCAGCTTGATCTTGTAGCGATCCGGGTGGCCATGCAATTTGGCTGACGGGATACGAGGATGCGCGAGCCGCTCGGCGAGCTTGGCCTTGAATTGATCGCGCACGGTGCGATCGAGCTTCCCCCTTCAATGCAGGCTCGAGAAAGGCGAGATCAAAGGTCATTCAAATTGACCTTGACGATCTTCTCCCTGGCGCGCGAATCGGCCAACGCATTGTCGTCGGTGTCTTCCAGGCGTTCGACCATCGCCTCCCACGTCTTCGCGGGAATGCAGTAGAACGCGGGTTCGTTGTGATTCAGGAGGCGACCGGAAAACCCTCGCCCGCGGCAACGGTTCCCATCGGATTCCGCTTCAGCTCCGAGACGCTAGCCAGAATGGTATGAGGCATATCTGCTCTTTCTCCAATCGAGCGCCGATTGTACTTAATTTGATACGAGACTAAGCACCAAAATTGACACTCTGATGCACTCGACACTCGACCGTCGACGAACGGAAACCACCTCCTGAAAGACAGCCCTAGTCTGTCTCATCCCCCGCCAACGGCAAAAACCGCGGCGCCACCCGCGCCCGCACGTTCCCGTGCTCATCGGTCCGATAGATCCCGCGCGCCGCGTTGTGCGGGTGCACGGCCGCGTCGACCACGCTCAGCACCGGCGCGAAACACGCATCGGTGCCTTCGAGCAGCGCGCGCCAGTGCGCGGATGGCTGCTGCGCGAACACCTCCGCGAAACGCGCCTTCAGCGCAGGCCAGTGCGCGCGGTCGTACTGCGACGCGGGATCGACGTCGGTCAGCCCGAGCCGTTCGACCAGCAGCGCATAGAACGGCGGCTCGAGCGCGCCGATCGTCACGCATTCGCCGTCCGCGCAGCGATACACGTCGTAGAACGGCGCGTCGTGGAACAGGCTCGGCTGCGCGCCGTCGAGCTGCCCGTTCGCGCGCGCCCACAATGCGAGCGAACCGAGCATCGACACGATGTCGACGATCGCGCCGTCGACCACGCGCCCCGGCCCGCCGCCGCGTACGTCGAGCAACGCGCAGACGATGCCGAACGCAAGCCCGAGCGCGCCGCCCGCATCGCCGACGACGGTCGGCGGCACGCCCGGCCGGCCGTCGCGCGGCGCGGACAGCGACAGCAGCCCGGTCAGCGCGACGTAGTTCAGGTCGTGCCCGGCCGCGGCCGCGAGCGGTCCATCCTGGCCCCAGCCCGTCATGCGCCCGTAGACCAACTTCGGATTGCGGCGCGCGCAAGCGTCGGGCCCGAGGCCGAGCCGCTCCATCACGCCGGGCCGCAAGCCCTCGATCAACGCATCGGCCTGCGCGATCAGGTCGAGCGCGGCGTCACGCCCGGCCGGCGCCTTCAGGTCGAGTTCGACGATCGTCTTGCCTTCGCGCAACAAGTCGCCGTCGCGAGCCCGCAGCGCGTCCGGCGCGCTCGTGCGGCCGGACGGGCGCGCGATCAGCGTGATGCGCGCACCCATGCCGGCGAGCATCCAGCCCGCGAGCGGGCCGGGGCCGAGACCTTCGAATTCGACGATGTGGATACCGGCAAGCGGTGCATTCAATGACATGGCGACCTCGCTGAACTGCAGTCGGGACAGGAGCGGCGAAACTTTCCGATTCTATGCGAATGCCTGCGCGCACCGGCTTCGCGACCAGCGCCTGCTCACGCTAGTGACGGGCTTGCGCTGGCCCTAGCGCAACCCGTCGCCCGCCCGCTCCGCCAGCGCCGACCGCATCGCGCGCACGATCGCGTCCCGATGCGGGTCGATCCGCTCGACCGGCCCGGCCACGCCCATCGCCAACGGCAGCCCGTTCCAGCCGTCCGCGATCACCATCGAGATCATCGCGGCGCCCTGCGTCACGGTATGCGCCGAATACGAATAGCCGAGCCGGCGCGTCTGTTCGACCTTGTCGAGCACGACGTCCTCGTCGATCGTCCTGCCCGACTTCCCGATCCGTCGGATGCTGCGCGACACGAGCCGGCGAATCGCGCTGTCGGGCTGAATGCTCAGCAACGCCCAGCCGAGGCCCGACATGCAGATCTCGCGACGCGTGCCGATCGGCGCATAGAACTGCACCGGAATCGAATGCGAGCCCTCGACCGCGTCGATGTACTGCACGTACAGGTCGCTCTGCACCGCGATCACGACCGCCTCGTGCGTGCGCGCCGCCAGTCGCTTCGCGACCGCATGCCAGTGCCGCCGGCTGCCGGCCGCCGAATCGACCAGCGCTTCGCCGAGATTGACGAGCCGCGCGGTGGGCGCATACGCATGGGTTGCATCGTCGTAGGCAAGATAGCCGAGCGTCTTCATGCTGGTGAGCAACGCCGCCGCGCTCGACCCCGGATACCCGCAGCGCGTCGCGATCTCGCGCACGCTCAGCGGCCGCTGCAAGGTGCTGAAGAGTTCCAGCACCTCGAATACGCGCGCCGCGCTCTTGACCACGTTTCCGCTCATCCCGCCCCCTCCGCAGCGACCGGCAGGGGCCTTCCACGTATGTGGAACGGAATTTCCCGCCGTCGACCGTCGTGACGATACTAGGCTTCGGCCCGCGACGTGAAGTCCCGCGGCACAGAACATACGGAGACACCATGGCAGCCTTTTTGATCCGTGAACGGCAGGGCCCGATCCTGACCGTCACGATGAATCGTCCCGACACTCGCAACGCCATTTCGGACACCGATGCGATCGACGCGTTGACCGAATGCTGCGACGAAGCGAACCGCGACGAATCGATCCGCGTGCTGATACTGACCGGAGCCGGCACGACGTTCTCGTCGGGCGGCAACGTGAAGGCGATGCGCGCATTCGTGGAAGCCGGCCCACACGACCCTGCCGCGATCCGGACCAGCTATCGCCGCGGCATCCAGCGGCTCGCGCATGCGTTCGAGCACCTCGAAGTGCCGGCCATCGCGGCGGTCAACGGCGCGGCCATCGGCGCCGGCACCGATCTCGCATGCATGTGCGACATCCGCATCGCCGCCGAGCGCGCGCGCTTCGCGGAGAGCTTCATCGCGCTCGGTCTCGTGCCAGGCGACGGCGGCGCATGGTTCCTGCCGCGGATCGTCGGCGCCGCGGTCGCCGCGGAAATGTCGTTCACCGGCGATGCGCTCGACGCGCAGGCCGCGCTGCGCTGCGGGCTCGTGTCGCGCGTCGTGCCTGACGGCGACCTCCTCGCGCATGCGCACGAACTGGCCGACCGCATCGCCCGCCATTCGGGCAGCGCGCTGCGGCTGACCAAGCGGCTGCTGCGCGAAGGCCGCCACGCAAGCCTCGACACGCTGCTCGACCTGTCGGCGTCGTACCAGGCGTTCGCGCACGCCAGCCCCGAACATCGCGCGGCGGTCACCGCGCTGTTCGCCGCGCGCGACTGAACCCGCGACGCATCGCGACCGTGCAGCCGGCGCAGGCCGGCCTGCCGGCCCGCCGAATCCACATCGAAGGAGACATCGTCATGACCAGCAGCAACGAAGGCGCACTCGCAGGCGTGCGCGTGGTGGACCTGAGCCGCGTCTATGCGGGGCCGTTCTGCGCGCAGACGCTCGCCGACCACGGCGCGGACGTCATCAAGATCGAACCGCCGCAGGGCGACGAAACGCGCGACTGGGGGCCCGCGATGCCGAACGGCATCTCCAGCTACTACTGGGGGCTCAACCGCAACAAGCGCAATCTCGCGCTCGATCTGTCGCATCCCGACGGACGCGACGTGCTGTTGCGCGTGCTCGAAACGGCCGACGTGCTGATCGACAACTTCAAGCAGGGCACGCTCGAACGCTGGGGCATCGGCTACGAAGACTGCCTGCGCGCACGCTTTCCGCGCCTCGTCCACTGCTCGATTTCCGGCTACGGCACCGACGGCCCGCTCGCGCGGTTTCCGGGCTACGACGCGGTCGCGCAGGGCCTCGCCGGCTTCATGTCGATCAACGGCGAGCCGGGCGGCATGCCGCTCAAGGTGCCGTTTCCGGTCGTCGATTACGCGGCCGGCCTGAGCGCCGTCTCCACCATCCTGATCGCGCTGGTCGAGCGGACGCGCTCCGGCCTCGGACAGCACGTCGACATCGACCTGTTCAGCACCGCGCTGTCGATGCTGCATCCGGTCAGCACGAGCTGGATGGCGACCGGCGACGTGCCCGTCGCGACCGGCAACGTGTACGGCGCGATCGCGCCGTACGGCGTCTATCCGTGCAAGGACAAGCCGGTTGCGACCGGCGCCGGCAACAACCGCACGTTCGCGCGGCTCGTCGACGCGCTCGGCGTGCCCGAGCTGGCGCGCGATCCACGCTTCGCGACCAATGCGCAGCGCGTCGCGCATCGCGAGGCGCTCGACACGCTGCTCGGCCAGCTGACCGCCGAACTGCAGGCGGACGAGGTCGTCGAGCGGCTGATGCACGCCGGCGTCGCGACGGGGCCGGTGAACACCGTGGCCGATGCGTTCGGCCATCCGCAGGCGGCGCGCAACGCGATGTTCGTCGACACCGATACGTACACCGGCGCGGGCATCCCCGCCAAGCTGTCCCGCACGCCCGGCGCGATACGCCGGCCGCCCCAGCCGTTCGCCGCCGACACCGACGCCGTACTCGACGCATTCGGGATCGACGCGGCGCGCCGCGACGCGCTGCGGCAGGCTGGCGTGCTGCACGACACGCGGGCGGACGTGGCCGGGAGCGCGTCATGACCACCCCGCGCTTTGCTTCACCGGCGGGCGACGATGCCCCGTCGATCCTGCGCGACGACGCCGACGGCATCGCGTGGCTGACGATCCATCGCCCGCACGTCGCCAATGCGCTGTCCGCCGACGCGATCCGCCGCCTGTGCGACGAGCTCGTCACGCTCGACGACAACCCGTCGATTCGCGTCATCGTGATCCGCGGCGCGGGCGAACGCGCGTTCAGCGCGGGCGTCGATCTCGGCGACCCCGAGATCCGCGGAATGCAGCCGATGCGTGGGCTCGCACGCAACGTGCACGAGCTGATCCTGGAGCTGCGCAAGCCGACCATCGCGGCCATCAACGGCTACGCGATCGGCGGCGGCTGCGAAATCGCGCTCGCGTGCGACCTGCGGATCGCCGCCGATCACGCGACCTTCGCGTTGCCCGAAGCGCGGGTCGGCATGGGTGCGAACTTCGCGAGCGTGCTGCTGCCGCGCATGTTGCCGCACGCGATCGCGATGGAGCTGCTGTTCACGGGCCGCCGCTTCGACACGGACGAAGCGCAGCGCGCCGGCCTGCTGAACCGCGTCGTGCCCGGCGCCGCACTCGACGACACCGTGCGCGAGCTCGCGCAGACGATCGTCGCGAACGCGCCGCTCACGATCCGCCGCATCAAGGAAACCGCGACGCGCAGCCAGGGGCTGCCGGTGGCCGCCGCGCTGCGGCTGGACGTCGGCCCCGACGTCTACGCCAGCGAGGACCGGATCGAGGGCGCCCGCGCGTTTCTCGAGAAGCGCAAGCCGGTGTTCAAGGGACGCTGAGCCCGGCGCCGCACCGCAGCACCCGCGCGCACCGCTCCCAGAACGCGGGCGCGTCCAAAAAACATGGACGGAGACACCTTCATGCAACGGAAAGCATTCCTGGTCGGCGCGTGCGTGCTGTGCGCCACGCCGGCGCACGCGTCGTCGGTCACGCTGTACGGGATCGTCGACAGCTACGTCGAATTCGATCGCATCGGCAGTCTATCGAGCATGCGGCAAAGCGGCGGTGGCGCGTCGACGAGCCGCTTCGGCCTGACGGGCGTCGAGGATCTCGGCGGCGGCACGTCGACGAAATTCGTGCTGGAAAGCGGTTTCTCGCCGGCCGACGGATCGTTCCAGGGCGGCACGCTGTTCTACCGGCAGGCGTACGTGTCGCTGCAGAACACGCGCTACGGCGACCTGCGGCTCGGCCGGCAATACACGCCCGCGTTCTACGTCGTGTACGACGGCGATCCGTTCGGACTCAACGAACGGCTGTCGCCGCTTGCGCTGCTCGCCACGTCGACGGACACGATCACGAGCAACACGACGCCGCCGATTCCGCGCTTCAACCAGGCGGCGTCGTACCTGAGCCCCGACTGGAACGGCCTGCGCGTGATGGCCACGTACGGCTTTCCGACGCCGAACGCGCTCTCGACGCAGGCTGGACGCAACTACGGCGCCGGGCTGCAGTACCGGATCGGCGGGCTGTACGTCGGCGCCGGCTTCCAGGGCGATACGTCGGCCGGCAACCTCGCACCCGTCATCTCCCCGTCGACGACCCGCCACTACGTGTTCGCGGCCAACTACGCGTTCGCGCGCGTCAAGCTGTACGCCGCGTTCCTGTACGGCGTCGGCACGGCCGCGCGCCTGCCCGCGTTCTCGACCGCGAGCGTCGGCGCGTCGATCAACGTCGGTGCGCTCGATCGCGTGCTCGTGTCGGTGGTGCGCCGCGACGTGAAGGGCTCGGCGAACGACGCGACCGCGCTCGGCGTCGGCTACGACCATCCGCTGTCGAAGCGGACCTCGCTCTACGCCCGCTATCTCTACATGAAGAACGGCGGCGACGCCCGCAATACCGTCGTCGCCGGCCTGCAGCCGCAACCGGGCGGCACCGAGCAGGTGTTCGCGCTCGGCATCGTTCACCGCTTCTGACGGAGTGCCCATGGCCTCGACCCTTTCGACCCACCCGGCCGCCGTCGACGACGGCGCGACGCAGGCGCTCTATCGCCGGATCTCGCGCCGGCTGCTGCCGTTCCTGATCCTGTGCTACACGCTGTCGTTCATCGACCGGATCAACATCGGCTTCGCGCACGCGCAGATGGCCGCCGAACTGCACTTCTCCGACGCCGTCTACGGGCTCGGCGCGGGCATCTTCTTCATCGGCTACATGGCGTTCGAGATTCCGAGCAACGCGTGGCTCGCGCGAATCGGCGCGCGCCGGACGATTGCCCGGATCATGGTGCTGTGGGGCCTCGGCTCGGCCGCGACGATGTTCGTCACGACGCCCGCGCAGTTCTACGCGTGCCGCTTCCTGCTGGGCGTGTTCGAGGCCGGCTTCTTCCCCGGCATCCTGTTCTATCTCGGCGCGTGGTATCCGCCGCGGCAGCGCGCCAAGGCGTTCGCGCTGTTCATGACCGCGCTGTATCTCGCGGGGTTGATCGCCGGCCCCGTGTCGGGCGCGATCCTGTCGTACTTCGACGGCGTGGGCGGCCTGAGCGGCTGGCAATGGCTGTTCGTCGTCGAAGGGCTGCCGAGCAGCGCGCTCGGCCTCGTCGCACTGCGCTTTCTCGACGACCGGCCGGACGACGCCCGCTGGCTGTCGGACGCCGACAAGGCCGCGCTGCGCGCCGCCCACGCGCAGGCCGAAGCCGATACGCCGGCCGCGAACGCGGCGCGGCCGTTGCTCGCGCATCGCGATTTCTGGCTGCTGTGCGCGGCCAATTTCGCGATCGCGGCCGCCGGCTACGCGCTCGTGTTCTGGATGCCCGTGATCCTGCATCGCGGCGGCCTGCATGGCGCGATGCAGATCGGACTGCTGTCCGCACTGCCGTACCTGTGCGGCATCGTCGGCATGCTCGCGATGGGCTGGCGCACCGAGCGCCGGCGCGAATGGCGCAAGCACGGCGCCGTCGCGATGCTCGCGTGCGCGGCGGCGCTCGCCGGCCTCGCGAGCAGCGCCGGCACGTCGCATCTGATGATCGCGCTGTGCATCGCGGTCGCCACGCACGCCGCGGCACTGCCCGCGTTCTGGGTGCTGCCGGGGCTCGCGCTGCCGAAGCGCTCGATGGCGGTCGCGATCGCGGCGATCACGATGACCGGCGCGATCGGCGGATTCGCGAGCCCGTTCCTGATGGGCGTGCTCAACACGGCCACCGGATCGATGCGCGGCGGCCTCTATTTCAATGCCGCGCTGCTGGCGGCCGGCGCGCTCGCGTTGCTCGGCACGCTGCGCGCCCGCGCGGCGCACGCGAACGCCGGCTGACGGCGCGCCTTCTTTCTCTCCTGAACGGACCACCCTCATGAATTTCGAACTCGAACTCGAACACCGGATGATCCGCGACCTCGTCGCGCGTTTCGTGAAGGACGAACTGATTCCGCTCGAAGCGGCGGTGATGGCGCGCGAGGCCGACGGCCAGCGCTTCGGGCTGCTCGCCGACGAACGTGCGCACCTCGACGAACGCTCCCGGCAACTCGGCCTGTGGGGACTCGACGCGCCGCTCGACGCGGGCGGCTCGGATCTGCCGGCCGTCGCGATGGTCGGCGTGAACGAGGCGATCGGCACGACCGTGACCCCGTACATCCTGCCGCCCGACTCGCCGAACCTGCGGATGCTGTGCGATGCGGCCGACGCGGCGCAGCGCGCGCGCTATCTCGACCCGTACGCACGCGGCGCCACGCGTGCCGCGATGGCGATCTCCGAGCCGGGCGCCGGCTCCGATCCGGGCGCGCTGTCGACGACCGCCGTGCGCGACGGCGACGGCTGGGTGCTGAACGGCCGGAAGATCTGGATCAGCCACGCGGCCGAAGCCGACTGGACGATCGTGATGGCGCTGACCGATCGCAGCAAGGGCAAGCGCGGCGGCATGTCGGCGTTCATCGTCGATCGCGACACGCCGGGTTTCGTCATCGAACGCAGGATTCCGATGATCGGCGGGCTGTCGACCTACGAAATCGCGCTGGAAGACTGCCGCATTCCCGGCGCGCAACTGCTGGGCCGGGAAGGCGCCGGCTTCGCGCCGATGCAATCGCGGCTCGCGAACCGGCGGCTGGAGATGGCCGCGTGGTGCATCGGCCGCGCCGAGCGCGCGGTCGCGCTCCTGTGCGACCATGCGAAACAGCGCACGACCTTCGGCGTGCCGCTCGCGGAGCGCCAGGCGGTCCAGTGGTGGGTCGCCGACGCGCTCACGCAGATCCACGCATGCCGCCTGATGACTTACGAAGCGGCCGCGCGCGTGGATGCCGGGCAGGACGCCCGCACGCAGATCTCGATGGTCAAGGTGTTCGCGACCGAAATGGCGTCGACCGTCATCGATCATGCGATGCAGACGCTCGGCGCGATGGGCATGACGAAGGAAATGCCGTTGCAGCAGATGGCCAGCGAGGCGCGGCTGATGCGCATCTTCGAAGGCCCGACCGAGGTGCACCGTTGGGTCGTCGCACGCAGCGTGCTCTGACCGCGGCGCGCCGCCCACTTCCACGATGGAGCCCTGCGTTGAACACCCTGCCTCTCGTCGATCCCGAAATCCGCCCGCTGCTCGAGACCTGGCCGACCGTCACGCTCAGCGCCGACAACCTCGCACAGTCGCGCCAGCGCGTGCTGCCGCTGCCGCCGCCCGATCCGGCCGGCAGCACGCTCGAACGCCGCACGGTACCCGGCCCGGCCGGCGCGCCGGACGTCCCGGTCCTCGTCTATTTGCCCGACGGCCACGCGCGCCCGCTCCCGGCGATCGTCCACATGCACGGCGGCGGCTACGTGCGCGGCGCGGCGAAGGAGCTCGAAGCGGTGCACCGGTTGCTCGTCACACACCTCGGCTGCGCGCTGATCTCGATCGACTATCGCCTCGCGCCGGAAACGGTGTTTCCCGGCGCGATCGAAGACTGCTACGCGGCGCTCGCATGGGTGTTCCGTCACGCCGATACGCTCGGCATCGACGCCGCGCGTATCGGCGTGGCGGGCGAAAGCGCGGGCGGCGGACTGGCCGCCGCGCTGGCGCTGCTGGCCCGCGACCGCGGCGAATTCCCGCTCGCGTTCCAGCACCTGATCTATCCGATGCTCGACGATCGCACCTGCACGCGCCCGCCGCATCCGCATGCCGGCGAATTCATCTGGCATGCGGCCAACAACCGGTTCGGCTGGACCTCGCTGCTCGGTCACGCGCCGGGCATCGACGGCGTGTCGCCGTACGCGGCGGCCGCGCGCGCCACGCGGCTCGACGGCCTGCCGCCCACGTTCCTGTCGATCGGCTCGCTCGACCTGTTCCTCGACGAAAATCTCGACTATGCGCAGCGCCTGCTCCGCGCGGGCGTGCCGACCGAACTGCACGTGCTGCCCGGCGGCGTACACGGATTCGACATCGTGCCCGGCGCGCGGGTCTCGGAAACGGCGCGCCGCCTCAGCCACGACGCGCTGCGCCGTTTCCTGCACGGCTAACGAAAACGACGCGGGTGGCCGAAGCGGCCCGCATCCGCGCCGATCCCAACGGCAACGATCAGAACGCATCCCCCGGCACCCGCACCCACCCTTCCATCAGCACGCGCGCGCTGCGGCTCATGATCGCCTTCGTGACGGTCCATTCGCCGTTCTCCCGCCGCGCTTCCGCCCCCACGCGCAGCGTGCCCGACGGATGCCCGAAGCGCACCGCGTTGCGTTCGCCGCCGCCCGCCGCGAGATTGACGAGCGTACCGGGGATCGCCGCGGCCGTGCCGATCGCGACCGCCGCCGTGCCCATCATCGCGTGGTGCAGCTTGCCCATCGACATCGCGCGCACCAGCAGGTCGACGTCGCCCGCGTTCACGCGCTTGCCGCTCGACGCGACGTAGTCGGCCGGCTTCGCGACGAACGCGATCTTCGGCGTATGCTGCCGCGTCGCGATTTCGTCGAGCGTGTCGATCAGGCCCATGCGCAGCGCGCCGTGCGCGCGGATCGTCTCGAACTTCTCGAGCGCCTTCGGGTCGCCGTTGATCGCGTCCTGCAGCTCGGTGCCCGTGTAGCCGATCGCTTCCGCGTCGACGAAGATCGTCGGGATGCCCGCGTTGATCATCGTCGCCTTCAGCGTGCCGATACCCGGCACGGCCAGGTCGTCGACGAGGTTGCCGGTCGGGAACATCGAGCCGCCCGCGCCTTCCTCCTCGGCGGCCGGGTCCATGAATTCGAGCTGCACTTCGGCGGCCGGGAACGTGACGCCGTCCAGTTCGAAGTCGCCCGTCTCCTGCACCGCACCGTTCGTGATCGGCACATGGGCGATGATCGTCTTGCCGATGTTCGCCTGCCAGATCCGCACGGTCGCGACGCCGTCGCGCGGCACGCGCGCCGGATCGACCAACCCGCCGCTGATCGCGAACGGGCCAACCGCCGCCGACAGGTTGCCGCAGTTGCCGGTCCAGTCGACGAACGCCTTATCGATCGCGACCTGACCGAACAGGTAGTCGACGTCGTGGCCCGGCCGCGTGCTCTTCGACACGATCACCGTCTTGCTGGTGGACGACGTCGCGCCGCCCATCCCGTCGATCTGCTTGCCGTACGGGTCGGGGCTGCCGATCACGCGCAGCAGCAGCGCGTCGCGCGCGGCGCCCGGCGCCTGCGCGGCATCCGGCAGATCCTGCAGCCGGAAGAACACGCCCTTGCTGGTGCCGCCACGGATATAGGTCGCGGGAATCCTGATTTGAGGAATATGAGCCATGTTTGCGTAATCCCTGTGTGCGCCGGTCAAGCCGCCTGCGACGATTCGAGGAAGTCCTGCGCGAAACGCTGCAGCACGCCGCCCGCCTCGTAGATCGACACTTCCTCGGCCGTATCGAGCCGGCACGTCATCGGCACCTCGACGCGCTCGCCGTTCTTGCGGTGAATCACGAGCGTCAGATCGGCGCGCGGCGTGCGCTCGCCGATCACGTCGAAGGTCTCGGTGCCGTCGATGCCGAGCGTCGTCCGGTTGGTGCCCGGCTTGAACTCGAGCGGCAGCACGCCCATCCCGATCAGGTTCGTGCGGTGAATCCGCTCGAAGCCTTCGGCGGCAATCGCCTCGACGCCCGCGAGCCGCACGCCCTTCGCGGCCCAGTCGCGCGACGAGCCCTGGCCGTAGTCGGCGCCGGCCACGACGATCAGCGGCTGCTTGCGATTCATGTACGTCTCGATCGCTTCCCACATCCGCATGACCTTGCCTTCCGGCTCGACGCGCGCGAGCGAGCCCTTCTTCACCGCGCCGTCGACGACCGCCATCTCGTTGACGAGCGTCGGGTTCGCGAAGGTCGCGCGCTGCGCGGTCAGGTGGTCGCCCCGGTGCGTCGCGTACGAGTTGAAGTCTTCTTCCGGCAGGCCCATCTTCGCGAGATATTCGCCGGCCGCGCTATCGAGCAGGATCGCGTTCGACGGCGACAGGTGGTCGGTCGTGATGTTGTCGCCGAGCACCGCGAGCGGGCGCATGCCCTTGAGCGTACGTTCGCCGGCCAGCGCGCCTTCCCAGTACGGCGGACGGCGGATGTACGTGCTCTGCGCGCGCCAGTCGTACAGCGGCGCCGCGCGTTCGCCCGCGTCGGCGCTGCGTGCGAACATCGGCTCGTAGACCTTGCGGAACTGCTCGGGCTTCACGCTCGACGCGACGATCGCGTCGATCTCCTCGTCGGTCGGCCAGATGTCCTTCAGCGTGACGGGCTTGCCATCCTGATCGTGGCCGAGCACGTCCTTCTCGATGTCGAAGCGGATCGTGCCGGCGATCGCATACGCGACGACGAGCGGCGGCGACGCGAGGAACGCCTGCTTCGCATACGGGTGAATGCGGCCGTCGAAGTTGCGGTTGCCGGACAGCACGGCCGTCGCGTACAGGTCGCGCTCGACGATCTCCTGCTGGATCTTCGGGTCGAGCGCGCCCGACATCCCATTGCAGGTCGTGCACGCGAACGCGACGATGCCGAAGCCGAGCTTCTCGAGCTCGGGCAGCAGGTTCGCCTCTTCCAGATACAGCTCGACCGCCTTCGAGCCGGGCGCGAGCGAGCTCTTGACCCACGGCTTGCGCGTGAGGCCCTTCGCGTTCGCGTTGCGTGCGAGCAAGGCGGCGGCGATCACGTTGCGCGGGTTGCTGGTGTTCGTACAGCTCGTGATCGCGGCGATGATCACCGCGCCGTCGGGCATCTCGCCCGGCTTCTCGTCCCACTGGCCGGCGATCCCGCGCGCGGCGAGATCGGACGTCGGCAGCCGCTTGTGCGGGTTCGACGGGCCGGCCATGTTGCGCACGACGCTCGACAGGTCGAACGTCAGCGTGCGCTCGTACTGCGCGTTCGCGAGCGTATCGGCCCACAGGCCGGCCGCCTTCGCGTAGGTTTCGACGAGCTTCACCTGCTCGTCGCTGCGGCCCGTGAGGCGCAGGTAGTCGATCGTCTGGCCATCGATGAAGAACATCGCGGCCGTCGCGCCGTATTCAGGCGCCATGTTCGAGATCGTCGCGCGATCGCCGAGCGTGAGGCTCGCCGCGCCTTCGCCGCGGAACTCCAGGTACGCGCCGACCACCTTTTCCTTGCGCAGGAACTCGGTCAGCGCGAGCACCACGTCGGTCGCGGTGATGCCGGGCTGACGCTTGCCGGTCAGCTCGACGCCGACGATGTCGGGCAGGCGCATCCACGACGCGCGGCCGAGCATCACGTTCTCGGCTTCGAGCCCGCCGACGCCGATCGCGATCACGCCGAGCGCATCGACGTGCGGTGTGTGGCTGTCGGTGCCGACGCAGGTGTCCGGGAACGCGACGCCGTCCTGCGCCTGGATCACCGGCGACATCTTCTCGAGATTGATCTGATGCATGATGCCGTTGCCCGGCGGGATCACGTCGACGTTCTCGAACGCCTTCTTCGTCCACTCGATGAAGTGGAAGCGATCCTCGTTGCGACGATCCTCGATCGCGCGGTTCTTCGCGAACGCGTCCGGGTCGAAGCCGCCGCACTCGACGGCGAGCGAGTGGTCGACGATCAGCTGCACGGGCACGACCGGGTTCACCTTCGCCGGGTCGCCGCCGCCGTCGGCGATCGCGTCGCGCAGGCCGGCGAGATCGACGAGCGCCGTCTGGCCGAGGATGTCGTGACACACCACGCGCGCCGGGAACCACGGGAAATCGCGTTCGCGCTTGCGCTCGATGATCTGCTTCAGCGAATCGGCGAGGATCGCCGGATCGCAGCGGCGCACGAGGTTTTCGGCGAGCACGCGCGACGTGTACGGCAGCGTGTCGTAGGCGCCGGGCGCGATCGCGTCGACCGCGGCACGCGCGTCGAAATAGTCCAGCGACGTGCCGGGCAGGGGTTTGCGGTTGGCGGTATTCATGATGTGGGGCGGAATTCGAGGTAAGACGTGCCGCACGCGCCGGCCGCCCGCATCACGGGCGCCGACGTGCGCGGCAGACGATCAGCGCTTCTCGATCGGCACGAACTGCAGGTCTTCCGGACCGGTGTAGTTCGCGCTCGGACGGATGATCTTGTTGTCGATGCGTTGCTCGATGATGTGCGCGCTCCAGCCCGACGTGCGCGAGATCACGAACAGCGGCGTGAACATCGCGGTCGGCACGCCCATCATGTGATACGACACCGCGCTGAACCAGTCGAGGTTCGGGAACATCTTCTTCGCGTCCCACATCACCGATTCCAGGCGCTCGGCGATGCTGTACAGCTTGGTATCGCCCGCTTCCTTCGACAGCTTGTGCGCGACGCCCTTGATCACCTTGTTGCGCGGATCGGAGATCGTGTAGACCGGATGGCCGAAGCCGATCACGACTTCCTTGTTCTCGACGCGGCGGCGGATGTCGGCTTCGGCGTCGTCCGGCGAGCTGTAGCGGCTCTGGATCTCGTACGCGACTTCGTTCGCGCCGCCGTGCTTCGGCCCGCGCAGCGCGCCGATCGCGCCGGTGATCGCCGAGTAGATGTCCGAGCCCGTGCCCGCGATCACGCGGCCCGTGAACGTCGACGCGTTGAATTCGTGCTCGGCGTACAGGATCAGCGACGTGTGCATCGCCTCGACCCACGACTTCGACGGCGTCTTGCCGTGCAGCAGGTGCAGGAAGTGGCCGCCGATCGAGTCGTCGTCGGTTTCCGTCTCGATGCGCTTGCCGTTGTGCGAGAAGTGATACCAGTACAGCAGCATCGAGCCGAGCGACGCCATCAGGCGGTCGGCGATGTCGCGCGCGCCCGGCAGGTTGTGGTCGTCCTTCTCCGGCAGCACGGTGCCGAGCACCGACACGCCGGTGCGCATCACGTCCATCGGGTGGGCCGACGCCGGAATCTGTTCGAGCGCGGCCTTCAGCGCGCTCGGCAGGCCGCGCAGCGCGCGCAGCTTAGTCTTGTAGGCGGCCAGTTCCGTCAGGTTCGGCAGCGTGCCGTGCACCAGCAGGTGCGCGATTTCCTCGAATTCGCACGATTCGGCGACGTCGAGAATGTCGTAGCCGCGATAGTGCAGGTCGTTGCCGGTCTTGCCGACCGTGCACAGCGCGGTGTTGCCGGCCGTCACGCCCGACAGCGCCACCGACTTCTTCGGCTTGAATGCGCCTGCGGCGGCCGGTGCTGCTGCGTCTTTCGTCTCGCTCATGTTGTCCTTCTCCAATGGGTATCGGGGGGTGCGGGCCGCGTTACTTCTTGCCCTGCGCGAACAGTTCGTCGAGCTTGCGCTCGTATTCGTGATAGCCGAGGAAGTCGTACAGCTCGGCGCGCGTCTGCATTGTCGGTACGGCCGCCTTCTGCGTGCCGTCGCGGCGCAGCGTCTCGTAGAAGTTCAGCGCGGCCTTGTTCATCGCACGATACGCGCCGCAGCAGTACAGCGCGATGTCGACGTTCGCCTCGCGCAGTTCGTCGACGGTGAACAGCGGCGTCGAGCCGAACTCGGTCAGGTTCGCGAGGATCGGCACCTTCACGGCGGCCTTGAAGCGGCGGTAGTCGTCGAGCGTCTTCATCGCTTCCGGGAAGATCATGTCCGCGCCGGCTTCGACGTACGCGACCGCGCGCTCGATCGCCGAGTCGATCCCTTCCGCGGCGGCCGCGTCGGTGCGCGCCATGATCACGAACTGGTCGTCGGTACGCGCATCGACCGCGGCCTTCACGCGATCGACCATTTCGTCGATCGGCACGACTTCCTTGCCCGGGCGGTGGCCGCAGCGCTTCTGGCCGACCTGGTCCTCGAGGTGCACGGCCGCGACGCCGGCGTTGATGAACGAGCGGACCGTGCGCGCGATGTTGAACGCGCCGCCCCAGCCCGTGTCGATGTCGACCAGCAGCGGCAGATCGGTCGCGTTGGTGATCCGGGTCGCGTCGATCAGCACGTCTTCCATCGTGCTGATGCCGAGGTCGGGAATGCCGAGCGAGTTCGCCGCGACGCCGCCGCCCGACAGGTACACGGCCTTGAAGCCGACGGCCTGCGCCATCTTGGCCGCGTACGCGGTGATCGCGCCGACCACCTGCAGCGGCTGCTCGGCCGCGACTGCCGCGCGGAACTTCGCGCCGGCGCTCTGAAGATGCGTATTGCTCATGAACGGCCTCCTGATGGAATGCCCGATAACAGCAAGGTCCGGGCCAGCTTGCGGAATGTCGCTAACCCACTGATTCTTAAGCAAGCGCCTTCAGCATTGCATCGCCCGTCGATTTCAATTTGGCAATTCCATGTTTCAAAAATGAAATCGTGCGCGCATAATCGGCCGTCATGGACCTCTCCTCGACCAAGGCCGTCGGCCCGGCCGACCGCGCCGTGCGCCCGCGCATCTGGGCGATGGGCATCAGCCGGCTGCGCGAGCTGTTTCGCGAGATCGCCGGCGAATTCGACGAACGCGCCGACGTGCGGATCGTCACGCGCGCCTACGAAGATGCGCTGAGCGCGATCGCCGAGGCCGGCACCGCGCGCCCCGACGTGATCGTCGCGGCCGGCTCGAACGGCGGCTTCCTGAAAACGCGTGCGCAGGTGCCGGTGGTGGTCGTGTCGCCCACCGGCTTCGACGTGATGCAGGCGCTGGCGCGCGCGCGGCGCGACGCAGCGCGGATCGCGCTCGTGAGCGCCGGGGAAACGCCGCCCGAGGTGCGCCGCTTCGTCGCCGCGTACGGCCTCGACGTGCAGTTTGCGTCATATCAGTCCGCCCAGGAAGCGGAGGCCTGCGTGCACGACCTGCGCGATCGCGGCATCGAGACGATCGTCGGCCCGGGCCTCGTCACCGATCTCGCGGCCAGCGTCGGCATGGGCGCGGTGTTCCTGTATTCGCATGCGTCGGTGCGCAAGGCCGTCGAGACGGCGCTCGAAGTCGCGTATGCGACGCACGCCGAGGCGTTCCGCCGCCAGCGGCTCGATACCCTGCTGCAACATCTGCGCGACGGCGTGGTCGCGCTCGACGCGCACGGCCGCGTCGAAGCGATCAACCAACGGCTCGCGTCGGCGCTCGGGGTCGAACCCGCGGCGGCCGTCGGCCGCGCGCTCGTCGATCTGCGTCCCGAGTTGCGCACGCTACGCGGCGAGGACGGCGACGCGCTCGCGACCGTGCGCGGCGTGCGTTACGTCGTGCATCGCGGGCCGCTGGTCGATCGCGGCGTCACGTCGGGCAGCGTGCTCACGTTCCAGGAATCGCGCGCGGTCGAACGGCTCGATCGCGCGTTGCGTTCGCAACCGACCACGCAGCAGTTCGCCGCCCGTTACGCGCTCGACGACGTGGTCGGCGCCTCGGCGCCGATGACGCGCGTGCGCGAGCTCGTGCGCCGCTACGCGAAATCCGATGCGACCGTGCTCGTGCTCGGCGAGAGCGGCACCGGCAAGGAGATGATCGCGCAGAGCCTGCATGCGCTGTCCGCGCGGCGCAGCTATCCGTTCGTCGCGGTCAACTGCGGCGCGTTTCCCGAAGCGCTGCTCGAGAGCGAACTGTTCGGCTATGAGGAAGGCGCGTTCACCGGCGCGCGACGCGGCGGCAAGACCGGCCTGTTCGAGGCCGCGCACCGCGGCACGCTGTTTCTCGACGAGATCGGCGAGATGCCGCCGTCGCTGCAAAGCAGGCTGCTGCGCGTGCTGCAGGAGCGCGAGGTGATTCGCCTCGGCTCGACCGAGCCGATCCGCATCGACGTGCGCGTGATCGCCGCGACGCACCGGCCGCTGCTCGCCGCCGTCGAGGCCGGCACGTTCCGCGCGGATCTCTATTACCGGCTCAACATCCTGAACATCGGCCTGCCGCCGCTGCGCGAGCGCGCGGCCGACATTCCCGCGCTCGCGGCGACACTGCTCGTGCAGGCCGCGCGGCGCGAGCCGCGGCTCGCCGAACGCGTGCGCGACACCGACGACGCGCTGCGCGTGCTCGACGCGACGCAAGCGACGCTCGCGCGCTACCGCTGGCCCGGCAACGTGCGCGAACTGCAGAACGTGGTCGAGCGGATCGCGGTGGAGCTGGCGGAGGCAGTCGACGAAAGCGATCCGGGCGCCGCGTGCGCGGCGCTTGCCCCCGGTGCGCTGCACGTGATCGCGCCCGAGCTGTTCGCCGCGCCGCTCGATGCGGCCGGCGCCGCCGACGACGATGCGCAGACGCTGCAGGCGCGCCGCCGTCGCGCGGAAGCCGACGAGATCCGCGCGGTACTCGACGCATGCGGCGGCGACCGCGACCGCGCGTGCGCGATGCTCGGCATCAGCAAGACGACGCTATGGCGGAAGTTGTCGGCGAAATAGGTGCGAGGTTCGGGCCGCCCCGTCATTCGGCCTTGTGATAGTGGCGATACGCCTTCGCGCGATTGCCGCACGACGACATCGAGCACCAGCGTCGGCTGCCGTTCTTGCTGTCGTCGATGAACAGCCACTGGCATGCATCGTTCGCACAGCGCTTGACCTTCACGAGCCGCGCGCCGCCGAGCAGATCGATCGCCGACCACAGCACCGGGCTCAACAGCCCCGCGAGCGTCGCCCCCGACGCATCGATCCGCCACGCATAGCGGCCGTCCACGCGCGCCAGCGCAACGCGCGGCGACGCCTCCGCGAGGAAGCCGCCGAGCAGCGCGAGATCGTCGGGCTGCGGCTCGCGTTGCTCCGCCTGCGCGTGAAAGAGCCGGTATAGCGCCTCGCGCAACGCGAGCGCCCGCGCAAGCATCGCCGGCTCGTCGCCCGTCTCCTTCTCTTTCGCCTTGTCGGGCACGCGACATGCGTCGACCAGACCGGCCGGCACGCCCGCCTGTTCGCGACACCACGTCAGCAAGTCGTCCAGCCGGCCGAAGGTTTCCGTCGGCGGATCGCTGCCGCGCCAGTACAGCGTGTTCGCGAAGTCAAGGCTCAAGGTCTCGGGCGGCGCCGGGATCAGGCAGTCGATCGTGACGGAAGGTTGCGTTTTGCTCATGACGCGATCGTATCTAACCACCATGCCGGTTGACAAGCGCCCAAGCGATTTCTAACATAACCGGCATGGTGGTTAAAAACAGGCTTCGCTGCACCGACGCCCCTTCAATCCAAGGAGACACAGATGATCGATCGCTTTTCGTTCAGCGTTATCCACACCGTCGCCGGCCGCACGTACGAGGCGACCACGCTCGGCGCGCTTCGCTACAAGCGGCTGGCATGGTGCCTCTAGACAGGTTTGCCGTTCTGACGTCCCCCTCAGTTCAAGGAGAGCCAAAGATGATCGACCACCTTTCATTCGGCGTTGCCCATATCGACCGCAGCCGCACCTTCTACGACAGCGCGCTCGGCGCACTCGGCTACAAGCGTCTGTATAGCGACGACAGCGCCATCGGGTACGGCACGACCGAGCCCGAGCTGTGGTTGCAGCACGCGGCCCGGCCCGTCGTCGCCGATCCCGAATCGGGGATGCACCTGTCGTTCAAGGCCGCGTCGCCGGTCGAGGTCGATGCGTTCTACCGTGCCGCGCTCGCACACGGCGGCAAGGACAACGGCGGGCCCGGCAAGCGCGAACACTACGGCCCGGGCTACTACGCGGCGTTCGTCGTCGACCCCGACGGATATCGACTCGAAGCGCACTGCGAACTCGACAACGTCGTTTGATCCGCTTCGCACCGGCGCGAACAAGCGACAAGGGCCCGATTCCGCCTCGCGCGGAATCGGGCCCCTGGTTTTGGCTACATCGTCGTTCGGTACGCGCCGGTTATCGTCGGCGGTCATGCCGACGGGTCGGGCAGCATGGCCAGCGCGCGGGTGACTACGTCCAGGAGCCGACCCGCGCCGCTCACGCGCTTATTGCGCGTCGCGCGTGCGCTGCAACTGCTCGCCGAGCCCTTCGATGCCGAGGCGCACCGTCTGGCCAGCCTTCAGGAACACCGGCGACGGCTTGACGCCCATGCCGACGCCCGGCGGCGTACCGGTCGTGATCACGTCGCCCGGCTGCAGCGTCATGCAGGTCGACAGATAGGCGACCAGCTGCGCGACGGTGAACACCATCGTGCGCGTATTGCCGTTCTGATAACGGTGGCCGTCGATTTCGAGCCACAGGTCGAGGCGCTGCGGATCGGGCACTTCGTCGCGCGTGACGAGCCACGGGCCGATCGGGCCGAACGTGTCGAAGCCCTTGCCCTTGTCCCACTGGCCGCCGCGCTCGATCTGCCATTCGCGCTCGGACACGTCGTTGACGACGCAGTAGCCCGCGACGTAATCGAGCGCGCGCGCTTCGTCGACGTCCTTGCACTTCGCGCCGATCACGACACCCAGCTCGACTTCCCAGTCGGTCTTGACCGAACCCTTCGGGATATCGATGCCGTCGTTCGGGCCGCAGATCGAACTCGTCCACTTGCCGAACACGACCGGCTCCTTCGGCACCGGCATGCCGGCTTCGGCCGCGTGGTCGGCATAGTTCAGGCCGATGCCGATGAACTTGCCGACGTGACCGACGCACGCGCCGATGCGCGGCTCGCCGGACACGAGCGGCAGCGTGGCCGGATCGATGGCGCGCAGCCGCGCGAGACCGGCGTCGGACAGCACATCGCCGGCAAGATCCGGCACATGCGCGGACAGGTCGCGAATCCGGCCGGCCGCGTCGAGGATGCCAGGCTTTTCCTGGCCGGACGGGCCATAGCGAAGCAGTTTCATCGTGCTTAACCTCTGTTGTCGAATGGGACAGGATACCGGCCGACGCAGCCTTTCGCAGCCGCGCGCCGGACTGATCGTCGATCGTCGACTGCACGCGTCGGCGCCGCATGCGGCAGTCGACGCGCGAGGGTCGCGCGGGCGCAGCGATCGCGGCGCCGTACGCCAGTAGGGCGCGCATCGAACGGGCGGCCGCCGGTCTGCGCATCGGCGACGACGGCCCGGCATCCGCGACGCGTGCCGGCCCATGCCGGCCGGCTGCACGCGCGGCCGCACCGTCGCTGGCCCGCCAGCCTTTGTACCATCGGCCGCGCGCCGTGAAATGGCGCGCGACGGATACCGACTATTGGTGCGCCTGCCGACGCTGCGGCGCAGCACGCGCTGCACCGGCGCCGATCGATCGGCTGTCGTTCGGGGCAGCGCCTGCCATCGGTGCATGAATACTGGCTATTCGGGGTGCCCCTGTCATCGAAAACGTTTGACCATCCGTTCTTGTCCGGTAATGATCGGTAAAAAGACGCTGCATTGCACACCGTATGTTTATTGCTAAGCTCATACGAATGGCTTTCACCGCCATACGCGGGCCCGCTCCTATACGCGTGCAGAACCGGCCAGCGTGCGTCGCCAACCGATCGACGGTAATCCCCCAACCTCACATCGACAATGCAGACAACCAACGACCCGCTTCCCGGCTGCGACGCACGGGAATCGATGGCCGCTATCGACCGCTATCGCGCACCCGCGCTCGACAAGGGCCTCGACATTCTCGAACTCCTGTCCGAGCAGAAGGAAGGACTCACCCGCACCGAAATCACGAAGGAACTCGGCCGTAACGCGAGCGAAATCTACCGGATGCTCGAACGTCTCGTCGCGCGCCGCTACGTGATGCGTTCGACCGGCGGCGACCGCTACACGCTCAGCCTCAAGCTGTTCGCGCTTGCGCACCGGCATCCGCCGATGAACCGGCTGATCGCCGAGGCGCTGCCGCCGATGCAGCGCTTCGCGGATGCCGCCGAACAGTCGTGCCACCTGTCCGTCTACGATCGCGGCAACATGCTCGTGATCGCGCAGGTGGACGGGCCCGGCCCATGGGGCGTATCGGTGCGACTCGGCTCGCGCGTCGGGCTCGCCGATACCGCGTCGGGACGCATGCTGCTGGCGTTCCAGGGCCCCGAGCAACGCGCACACATGCTGGCCGAGCATCGCAAGGTCAAGGGTGAAGCACCGCTGAACGAGCAGGAACTCGCGAATGCGTGCCAGTCGATCCGGCAGTCCGGCTACCTGCGTCAGGACAGCCGCCAGGCGTACGGCGTGACCGACCTGACCGTGCCGATCCTCGGGCCGGCCGGCCATGCGATCGCGGTGCTGACGTGCCCGTACATGCGGCGGATCGATGCGCACATGGCGCCGTCCGTCGACGTGGTCGTCGACGCGCTGCGCGACACAGCTGCCCATCTGTCGATGTGCCGCACCGAGGCCTGCTGACGCGCGGGTTCCCCGGCAAAGCGCACCGGGCACGGCGCAGCGGCACCGACTCCGGTTGCGCGCAACGCCCGCGGTGGCCGATGCGCGATGTCGCATCGGCTACCCGCGGCGCTACGCTAGAATAGCGGCCCTCTCAAAAACTACGGCGGCCGGTTGTCGCGGCCGTCGTGTCCGATGGATGTCATGGCCAAACTTCTGAACGATCAAGAATTCCAGCGTTTCTCCGAACTTCAGCAGAAGCAGGCAAGCTTCACGATCACGCCCGAGGAAGCGGACGAGCTGCGCGACATCGTCGCGCGCGCGCAGAAGAAGCGCGACGATCGTGCCGCCGCAATGCAGGCGATCGAGAACTACATCGAGCAGTTCGACATCACGCCTGACGAACTCTTCTCGCCCGAGCAGATCGGCGACGCGGCGCGTACCTACGGGCTCATCACGGCGACCAAGAAAGAACGCACGCTGCCGCCGTCGATCACGTTCAACGGCAAGCCGTACCAGTGGACCAAGACGCTTCCGGACGACGTGCGCAGCGCACTGTTCGACGCGTTCACGTCCGGCGAGTCGGTCAAGCGCTTCATCGCGATGCCGAAAGACACCGCGCGCTGCGCGCTGACGATCGCCCGCCTCGAGCGCGAAACCGGTGCGGTCTATGCTGATCCGCACCTCGAGGAACTCGCGATTTCGCGCGACCAGGTGAACGACGCGGCGTCGAAACTCGCTGCGTGAATGTAATCACGGGCACGGTTCCTGCGTGCCCGTACCCCCGCGTGACGCCGGCATTGGCCGGCGCCGCCCCCGCGGGAGCCGTGCATTCGCATGCTCCCGAAAAAGCTCACCTCAGCATCCCGCAAGCGCTCACCACAGCCTCCCGTAAAAGCTCACCCAAGGCTCCCGGAGACGCTCACTGACGCCTCCCGAACGTCCTCACCGATCGCTCCCGCAAGTGCTCACCGGGGCGTCCCGGAAAGGCTCACCGCCCTCTCCCGCAGGTGCTCACCGGCCGTTCCCGGGAAGGCTCACCGAAGGCTCCCGTATCGGCTCACCACGCTGTCCCGGAAAAGCTCACTCGCCGCTCCCGAAAAGTCTCACCTTGATGACGGCTTCGAATTTGCAAGGCCGGAATATGGCCACGCACGTGTGCAAGCACATCGCTTGAAACGGCTACCGAGGGTGAACGCAGGATGAATGTCGGCAGCACGTGACGAGCATCGCAGGACATCGCGCGCTTCGCGGTATCGCTGCGATCGACGGGTTCGACACGTTCGCAAGCGCTTCACGCGGGAGGCTGGCTCAAAAGCTTTGCATTCCTGAGTTAACTTCCGACATGGCGAAACGTCAGGACGCATTGCCGCCATGCGCTACCCTCGAGCATCGAACCACAGGGTGACGCCTACGGCTGCAACTTCATCCTGAAACCCACGACGCCGGGTTCCTCCGTCGTCGACACCGCAAACCCGCATGATTTCGCGAGCGAGATCATCGCCGAATTCTCGCGCAGCGCCTCGCCGACCATCCAGGCGGTGCCGCGCGAGCGGGCGTAGTCGATGATGCGGGTCATCATCAGCCGGCCGAGCCCCTTGCCCTTTTGATCGGGCCGTACCGCGATCGCGAACTCCGCCGTCTCGTTGTCGGGATCGGCAACCGCACGCGCCACCGCGAGCGTATGGTCGCGCCCCGACACATCGGTAAACGACACGATGAAAGCCATCTCGCGGTCGTAGTCGATCTGGGTCATGCGCGCCACCTGTGAATGATCGAAGCTGCGCACCGCGCCGAAGAAACGCATCCGCAGATCTTCCGGCGTCATCGCACCGAGCAGTTCGTTGTGTGCGGCCTCGTCCTCCGGACGGATCGGACGGATCGTCACCGTCTCGCCACGCCACTCGAGTGTCTGCTCGAGGTGTCGCGGATACGGCATGATCGCGAGCCGGCTGCGCCCCGAGGCGAGCGTGATGCGCGGCGCGATCACCCATGCGCGGTCGGACAGCACGCGCAGCGTGACCGACATCGCCACCACTTCCCGCACGTCGCAGACGACCTGCGACAGCGCCGTCAGCGCGTCGAGCGTCGGCTCGACGGGCGTGCTGCGCGCATACGGCGAGCGCTCCATCACCGCGCGGGCGAGCACGGTGTTCAGCGGCGGCAGGCCGTAGACGACGAACGGCGCCGATACGCCGTCCGCAGGCGGCACGGCATAGCGAAACACGGGACCGAAATTCGAATCGTCGTACATGTCGATCGTGATATCGACGACCTTCTTGCCGGCCGGTTCGTTGGGCTGCTCGCCCTGCAGACCGAAATGGGACAGCCAGCGCAGCGCGGCTTCGCCGGCCAGTTCATGCTGACCGGCTTCGACCAGGCGGCGCGCGTCGGCCTGGGCGGACGCCACGCACTCGGCCGGCTGCGGCGGCGTGCCCTCCGGCGTCTGCATCAGCAGTTGGCGCCCGAGGTTGTAGTCGACGAGACGCGCATACGCGCGTGCGAGCCGCTGCGGCGTCGTGTGCACCGGAATGCCGTTCGCGTGCAGCGCATCGCGCGTCGCCGCGTCGACCGCGCCGAAGAAACACGCGAGGATGCCGCGATGCGCGTACTGCCGCGAGTCGATCAGCGTGCGCGCGACCGAATCGGCCGGCGCGCTGTGCGAAGTGGAATGGACGACGAACAGCGTACCCGTCTGCGGAAACGGGGCGAGCGCCTTGATCGCCGCCGCAAAGTGCTCGGGGTGTGCATCGTCGCCCAGCGTGAGCGGATTGCCGGGCGCCGCGAGATGCGGCAGCGCGGCCGCGACGGCCGACGTTGCGGCAGGCGACCAGTCGGTCAGCACGTCACGCACCTCGGCCACCGCATCGACCGCGAGTTTCGCCACGCCCGCGTCGCTCGTCACGAGCGTCGCCGCCCCTCGCGCGGTGACGCGGCCGACGCCGAGCGTCTCGATTTCGTCGAGCAGATCGTCGAGCGCATCGACGCGCACCATGCCCGCGCGCTGGAATGCCGCCGTGTAGAGCGCGTCGCCGGGATCGGCACGGCCGGTGCGCAGCGCGAGCACCGGCTTGTTGCGTGCCGCCGCGCGCGCCGCCGACATGAACTTGCGCGCCGCGCGCACGGTATCGAGCTCGAGCAGGATCGCGCGTGTGCCGGGATCGCTCGCCAGATAGTCGAGGACATCGCCCGCATCGACATCGGATTCGCTGCCGAGCGCGACGACGTGCGAAAAGCCGAGGCCCCGCGCATCGGCCCAGCCCAGCACCGCGTTCGTCAACGCATTCGATTGCGACACCCACGCGACGCCGCCCGATCGTGCCGTGTAGGCAGGCGCGCCGAAATGCGCATGCCGCGCGGGCGACAACACGCCCAGGCTGCCGGGCCCGACGATACGGAGCACGAACGGCTTCGCCGCCTTCAGCATGCGATCGACCGCAGCGCGATCGGCGTCGGTGCGCGCCTCGCCGACGATCACCGCGACGCGCGCACCCAGCTCACCGAGCTTGCGCACGATGCCGGCCCAGGTCGCGGGCGGCGTGCAGATCACGGCAACCGACGGCGGCGCGGGCAACCGGTCGACGTCGGAAACGACCGCATGCCCGTCCAGCTCGCGATATTTCGGATTCACGGGCCACACGGGCCCCTGGAACGCGCCGTCGAGCACGCGCGACCACACCATCGCGCCGATACTGCCCGCGCGCGACGACGCGCCGACGACCGCAACGGACTTGGGCTGGAACAACGCATCGAGATGGCGAACGGTCACATCGGCTCCCTGCGGTGACGAAAGACGACACGATCGGCTTGCGGCCGGCGGGCCGCGCGCCAATCGACGCGAACCCCAAGCATAGGCGAAGCGCCTGCGACTGCCTATATGCCGAATGGCCGACTATTCGACGGACGTCAACGCTCGCACCATGGACTGCAACACACGCGGCCCCGCATCACGGCGCCGCACGCACGATGCACGCAATGCGGCACGACGCTGCAGCCGCTTTCTCAAAGGTGAGGATTTACAGGAGCCATGGTGAGTATCTTCGGGAATCGCACGACACACCGCGCCAACACGCGAAAGGTGATGAAAATCGGCACCATGCATGCACCGCGAAAATCGCGAATGCCAATGCGTGTGCGTTACGTCATTACACGCTTGTTTACGGAAATTCCCCGCAATATGCGGCCGGATCGCAGCGAATTCGCAAAACAGGAGCCGTTAATTGCGCGACATTGCACTTCAATTCGGCGGGGAAAATCGCATGGCGGCCGCACCAAAACAAAACGGTGCGAAGGCCGGAAGGCCGTTCGCACCGTCAGTCGGTACACGAAAGGTGAGGATTTTCGGGAGTCAGTCCTTGATCAGGAAACGTCCGCGATTCTTGCCGAGCCATGCCGGCGCGCGCCCGCGGCCACTCCACGTTTCGCCCGTCTTCGGGTTCAGGTACTTCGGCGGCAACGTGCGCTTCGGCTTCGCGGTGGCAGCAGCAGTACTCGATCCTGCGGGGCGAAAACCGAGCTCTTCCGGCGTAATGTCGTATTCGTCGATTTTCGCGCGGATATGCGCAATCGCGTCGGCAATCGCCTTTTCGCGTTCCTTGTCGATCTTTTGCTGAAGCCGTTCGAGCTGCGCGCTCAGTTGCCTGTAGGTCGCCATATGGATGGGACTCCGTGAGTGTTATTCGTGAAAAACAAGTGACTCAAAGCAAACAGAAAAGCGCTTCGCCCGATCGTGGTCTCCTCAACCGGTCAGGTCGGGATCAATAACCGCTCTTCTTCTTGCATGCGAAGAGAAGATTTCGCACGGCGTCATCCGTCGATTGCTGGATCACGTCGAAATCGCCGTTGCACATGGCCCGGGCATTGTCCGTGCAATTGCTCCAGTCGTTGCCGGTGCATTGCACCTGGGTGGTCGGGCGCCCGTCCGAAGTGAACAGCGGAGCACCGCCGCCGCACCCGCCGAGCCCTGCAACCAGAGCCAACATCACGGCCACCCGAGGCCACCGACAAACCGACGCAAGCATGTGTTTCATTGTGGTTCCCGTCAACCTTTTTTTGAATGTGGCGAGTATGCCATGGGCGGCCCTTCGACCGTCAGTCCGGCGTGCGGTCGGGTTGCCCGCGCGCCTTGTACGGCAAGCGCTTGCGCGGATCTTCGGTGATGCGAACGAAAACCTGCTCCACGTCCGGAAGCGCCTCGAATTCGCGTTGCAACGCCTGGCGATCGAGCGTCGTATCCGCGCATCCCTCGACGTAGATGAAACGTCGCTGCACGGTGATCCACAGGCTCGTGCCGCGCAGATGATCGGAGCCCGCGAAGTGTGCCTTCGCCGCATCGGCGATCGACGCGTCATACATATAGGAGTTCGGCTTCGTGCAGCGATGCGCGAGCCAGCAGGTCGTGCCGCGTTCGGCGCGGTAGTGCGCATCGTCAGTCATCTCGGCGCGCGTCATCCACGGGCCGAGCGGCAACGGGCATTCGGCCACGTCCTGCGACAGCGCGACGAACGGATCGTTGTACCAGTTGCGCCGCGCGTCTGGAGCGTCGGGCCCGTCGATGTTGCTGGCCTGCGCGAGTGCGGCGCTCGCCAGCACCATGGTCAGCCATCCTGCGATGCCGATTCGCTTCATCGTGATCTCCTGTTCGATGCATTACATCGGGAAGCACCGGCCTCGCCGATCGGCCTACCGGTCGATGCCCAGCGCCGCCAGTTTCTTGTACAGCGTCGCGCGGCCGATGCCGATACGCGCAGCCGCGTCGACGACCTTGCCGTCACAGGCCGCGAGCGCATCGGTCAGGAACTGGCGCTCCCACGCCGCCAGTGCATCGGCATACGAGACGGCCGGCGCACCGGATGCCGTCGGGGCATCGCCCGCGCGCTGCTCGGCCGGCACCGCGCCAACCCGCTGCGCCGGCGCAGCGCCGTCCGGCGAAATGCGCACCGGCCCGAGAAACGGCGCGAGCGCGCGCGCATCGATCACCGAGCGATCCGACAGCATCAGCGCGCGCTCGAGCGTATTGCGCAACTCGCGCACGTTGCCGGGCCACGGATACGCGCACAGCATCCGCAACGCATCGTCGGTCAGTTCGCAGTGTGCGGCGCGCCCGTGCTGCGCGGCCAGCTCCTCGAGCGTCGCGTAGACGAGCGCCGCGATGTCGGAAGCGCGTTCGCGCAGCGGCGGCGCATGGATCGTCAGCACGTTCAGCCGGTAATAGAGATCCGCGCGAAAACGCCCAGCCGCCACCAGCGCCGGCAGGTCGGCCGACGTGGCGGCGATGATGCGCACGTCCGCGCGCACGATCCGGTTCGAACCGACCGGCTCGAACTCCTTGTCCTGCAGCACGCGCAGCAGCTTGCCCTGCAACGGCAGCGGCATGTCGCCGATCTCGTCGAGAAACAGCGTGCCGCGATCGGCCAGTTCGAACTTGCCGACGCGCCCCTTGCGATCGGCGCCGGTGTACGCGCCGGGCGCCGCGCCGAAGAATTCGGTTTCGAGCAGCGTGTCGGGAATCGCGGCGACGTTGACGGTCACGAGCGGCTGCAGCGCACGCGCCGACGCCGCGTGAATCGCGTGGGCGAGCAGTTCCTTGCCGGTGCCCGTCTCGCCGAGCAGCAGCACCGGCGAATCGACTTGCGCCGCGCGGCGCGCCTGGCGCTTGGTCTCGAGGCTCGCGGCACTCGTGCCGACGAAGCTCGCGAACGTGTATTTCGCGCGGCGCGCCTGCGCGAGCGAGCGCTGCGTCGCGATCAGCTGCTGCTGAAGCTGCGCGTAGCGGGAAAAAATCGGCGTGAGGGTCTTCAACTGGTCGAACAGCGCGAAGCCGATCGCGCCGACCGTTTCGCCGGCCTCGTTCTTCAACGGCAGGCGCGTGACGACGAGCGGCTCGCGGCCCGTCTCCATGATGTCGAGCAGGATCGGCTGCCCGGTCGACACGACTTCCCGCATCAGACTGTTCGGGATCACGGCCTCGCAGTCGAGGCCGACGGCCTGCTGCGGATCGGCGAAACCGAAGCGTGCCGCGTAACGCTCGTTCATCCACACGACGCGCGCGTCGCGATCGACGACCACCGTGCCCGCACTCGAATCCTCGAAGGTCCGGAATAGCGACTCGGCGGCGCGCCGCAGCACGTCGCCGTAGTTGACGGGCAGGCGCGCCCAGTCGTTCATCATCGTGTCTTCGTCTCCGTATATTGTCGGCCGGATGTCTCCGGAACGAGACGGATTATCTCACTCTGGAGACACGTCGCAATCCATTGTCGGGGAAAGCCCTGCCCGATTTCGAGGGTCGACCGAACGGCCAAATCGTCTCCAGCTGGAGACGTTTTATGTAGAATCGTCAGACCTGCACCGGCGCGGGCCCGCCGGCCGCCGGCGGGCCCATGTCCGGCGGCGCAATCCGGCCGATGGCACGAAACCTGCACGAACCCGAACTGGTCCGCGGCGCATCGCGCGATCGAACAACAACCAAAGCCATTCCAAGCTTTTAGGAGACTCCCTTGTCTTTCGTGATCGTCCTCGCCGCGCTGGCGTTCCTGATGTTCGCCGCGTATCGCGGCTACAGCGTGATCCTGTTCGCGCCGATCGCCGCGCTCGGCGCGGTGCTCCTGACCGAACCCGCCGCCGTCGCACCGGTCTTCTCCGGCATCTTCATGGAAAAGATGGTCGGCTTCGTCAAACTGTATTTCCCGGTCTTCATGCTGGGCGCCGTGTTCGGCAAGGTGATCGAACTGTCCGGGTTCTCCGAGTCAATCGTCCATGCGGCGATCCGCTACATCGGCCGCTCGCGCGCGAATGCGGTGATCGTCGCGGTGTGCGCGCTGCTCACCTATGGCGGCGTCTCGCTGTTCGTCGTGGTGTTCGCGGTCTATCCGTTCGCGGCCGAACTCTATCGCCAGAGCAACATTCCGAAACGGCTGATGCCCGGCGCGATCGCACTCGGCGCGTTCTCGTTCACGATGGATTCGCTGCCCGGCACGCCGCAGATCCAGAACATCATCCCGACCACGTTCTTCAAGACGACCGCCTGGGCCGCGCCCGCGCTCGGCACGATCGGCTCGCTGTTCATCATCGTCGTCGGCCTCACGTATCTCGAATGGCGCCGCCGTTCCGCGATGGCGAAGGGCGAAGGCTACGGCACGTCGCTCGTCAACGAGCCGGAGCGCGTCGAGGCGAAGGCGCTGCCGCATCCCGCGCTGGCGATCCTGCCGCTGATCCTCGTCGGCGTGTCGAACTTCGCGTTCACGAAGTTGATCCCGCAGTGGTACGGCGCCGCGTCGTACACGGTCGCGCCGGAAGTGCTGCCGGGCGTGCACGCGCCGGTCACAACGTCGATCAAGACGGTCGTCGCGATCTGGTCGGTCGAGGCCGCGCTGCTGCTCGGTATCGTGCTGGTCGTGCTGACCGCGTTCAAGCGCGTCAGCGGCCGCTTCGCCTCCGGCTCGAAGGCCGCCGTCGCCGGTGCGCTGCTCGCCGCGATGAACACCGCGTCGGAATACGGCTTCGGCGGCGTGATCGCCGCGCTGCCGGGCTTCCTCGTCGTCAGCGACGCGTTGAAGAGCATCCCGAACCCGCTCGTCAACGCGGCCGTGTCGGTCAGCTCGCTCGCAGGCATCACGGGCTCGGCGTCCGGCGGCATGAGCATCGCGCTCGCCGCGATGTCGGACCTGTTCATCAAGGGCGCGCAGGCGGCCAACATTCCAATGGACGTGCTGCACCGGGTCGTCGCGATGGCGAGCGGCGGCATGGACACGCTGCCGCACAACGGCGCGGTCATCACACTGCTCGCGGTCACGGGCCTCACGCACCGCGAGTCGTATCGCGACATCTTCGCGGTCACCATCATCAAGACGCTCGCGGTGTTCTTCGTGATCGCCGTGTACTACGCAACGGGGCTCGTGTAAGCGTCGGCATCCCAGGCGGCGCGTCATTCGCCGCCTGCCCTCGCCCTTCAAGATCGGACCGCATGCGCACCGGAACGGATTCCGGAATGCGCATCCGGTCCGATTTCATTTCGCTGCCCGTCGAATCAGGCCAAATCCCCGCCGCAGCGCTTGTACGCGCCCGGCGGCCCCCCGGTCATTGCATAGCCTGCGCCCTTACTCGCCCATTGTTACCGGCAGCAGAACACTGCGTTGGGCGCGATCGCATTTTTCGCGCGGCCGCCCCGGCCTACACTGGTTTCAACGTCGCACGGCGCTTCAACGAACGAAGCGCTGCGATTCACCTGAATCGTGGAGGTCCCGATCATGAAGCGCCTGATCCAAGCCGTTGCCATCGCCCTGGCCGTCTCGGCCCCGTTCGCCGCGCAAGCCCAGTCGAACCAGCCGCTCACGCGCGCGCAGGTCCACGCCGAAGTCAAGGCGCTCAAGCAGGCCGGCTTCCAGTCGAGCGACTGGTTCTATCCGGCCAGCATCGTATCCGCCGAAGCGAAGATCGCCCGCGAGCACGACGCCGGATACGGCAGCGATCGCGGCGCATCGTCGGAATCGGGCCGGTAATCCGTCGTCCAGCCCGCCCGACGATCCTTCCCCGCGTCGTTACGCCTTCACGGGCTGGATCAGCTTCGTGCATGCCGCCGCCTGCGGATCGCCGGCCGGCAGTTTCCCGCACACGCCGTCGAACTGCTTGACGACCGACCTGACCGACGCATCGTGTGCGCCGCTGCCGCGCCAGCGGTTCAGCTGCGTGACGACCTTGGTCAGCGCGCGCAGGTTCGCGCCGTAGAACGCGTCCCGGGTCTTGTCGGCCTGCGCGAGCACACTGGCGGCAATCCCTTCGATGCGCGCCGAATCGTCCGGCGCCAGTTCAACCGCATTCGCGAAGTAGGTCGCGCCCCAGCGCAGCTTCGTCGCCGGGCCGCTCGCCGCGTCGTACGCCTTGCGATACCAGTCGAGCGCGGCCGCCTTGTCGCCGCGCGCCTTCGCGTTCGCGGCCAGCCCCGACATGAAGTAGTACGGCGTGGACGAACGCGGCAGCTCGGCCTTCAGCAACGCATCCGATTCGTCGTACAGCCCCGCGTCGGTCAGCGTGTCCGCGCCTTCGCTGACGAGCGCCTGCCGCTCGTATGCATTCGCCGCGCCCTGCACCGATGCGGCAATCTGCTTGCGCGCGGTATCGGCGAGCGCCGGTGCGGCGAGTGGTGCGCCCTTGCGTGCGTCGCCGCGCGCGAGCAGCACGCGGCCGTGCAGCGCCATCAGCCGGTCGATCGACGACAGCGTGGTGTCGGTCGACAGGCGCGCCAGCGCCGTGTCATACGCGCCGCGCAATTTCGTGCGCTGCGCGTCGTCGCCGCCGAGATACGCGACCACGCGCGCGGGTGCGGCGACCAGCACGTCCGAATCGGCCCGCGACAGCGCGGCATCGTGCAGCACCGTGCGCAGCGAATCGGCGAGCGCGGCCTTGTCGAGCGCGCCGGCCTGCGTCGGATCGTCCGACGCGGCGACCACCGCCGACTTCAGCGCGAAGCGCGCCGATTCGTCTTTCGCACCGGCCGCCCGCGCGCGTTGCGCGAGCGACTGCAGCGTCTGCGCGACACGATCGGCCGGCACCGGCAGCGCGCCGTCGGTATCCCATGAATAGTCGGCCAGCAGGCGCCATTCGTCCGGCGTCAGTGACGCGCCGCTCTTCAGCGCCGTCGCGAGCGTCTGCCGCACCGGATGCGCGGCCGTCATCCCGAGCGACAGCGCCTGCATGTAGCGGTCGAGATCGGCTTCGCCCGGCAGCCGCGTCACTTCGGTGCCGTCGGGACGGAACAGGATCATCGTCGGATAGCCGTGCACCTTGAAACGCTCGCCGAGCTTCTGCGCGCTTTCGGTATCGCCGTCGAGATACACGGGCACGAAGAACGACGAGCGCGTCTTGAATGCCTGCTGACTGAAGATCGTCGACTTCACCTGGTTGCACGACGGGCACCATACCGCGCCCCAGTACAGCAGCAGCGGCTTGCCCTCGCGCTTCGCGAGCGCGAACGCGGCATCGACGTCGCCGTGTTGCCACGCGATGCCGGGCGGCAGATGCGCACCGTCTGGCGATGCGCTCGCCACCGGGGCGCCCGCGGGCGTGGCGGCGGCGAGCGCCGCGCTGGCGGCCACGAACAGGCAGGCGGCGGTGAGATTGCGGAGAACGGTTTTCATCGAAGCGGGTTCCGTTGAAAAAGACGGTTTCAGGGCGATGCCGGGCACGCAACGGGGGCCGTGAAGCGATGACGATGAGGCCGGCCGACAGGCAGCGCCGCGCATGCATCGATACGGAAAAGCGAAGCCGGCCGCAGCGACCGGCAAATCGTTCGACGATACGACGGGTACAGCCGAAGGAAAACGAACGAATTCTCGATTGGATATGACGGGCGGCAGCACGTGCCGCGTGTGCCGTCACGTCGGCGACGGCCAGCCCTTCATTGCCGCGCCTTGATCCGGGCCATGTGATACACGGACGCATGCACGCCGTCGCGTAACGCGTAATCCGGCGATTCGCCTTCGATGCGGAAACCGTGTTTCTCGTAGAGCGCGATCGCCGCGCGGTTGTCGGTGAACACGGTCAGCTCGAGCCGCGTGATGTTCAGCCAGTTCTCCGCGAGATCGATCGCGGCCGCGAGCAGCCGGCCGCCGATGCCGCGCCCGTGACGGGCCGCGTCGACCATCATGCCGAGCGCCGCCGCGTGGCGCCGGCGCGGATTCGGTTCGGGATGCAGGCCGAGATGGCCGACCACCGTGCCGTCGATTTCGGCGACGAGGCTCATGCCGTGCTCGCGCACGCTGTCGAGCCGCTTCTGCCATTTTTCGAGCGACGGAAACGGCTGTTGCAACGTATTCATGTACACCGCGGGATGCGCGGCGATCTGCCGGATCGCGTCGACGTCGTGCGTCTCGCTGTGCCGGATTCTGATATCGGTCATGGGTGGGCCGGGTCCGAAAAGTCACGCCGAAGGCGCGGACTGCGCAGGCGCGCAGCAACGCATCGAGCTTAGCCGATTTCACGCCTTTGAAACACAGGTGTCACGCCGTCGCCAGTCACGTTGCATCCGCAACGAAACGCGCGCGCCATCCACGAAAATCCGGAAAATTCTGACCGGTCACGCCCACGGAGATCGGTAATTTCTTACCGTTTTCAACCCCGCATCGCACCTGAACGAATCGTTGCGCACGCAACGTCACGTGCGCGACATGCGATGTCATTTCTTCATCACGTCCACGTCATGTCGACGCCCTAGACTGGGCGCCGCCGCAGTCCCGCATACGCCGGGTTGGTATGTGTGCCGGCACCTGCCGCCGCGCATCACGAGCGCGCGGCGCACAGGATCGCGACGACGAAGCCGCGGCATCCGCGCGACGTCGGGCGTCGCGTGTCGGGCGCAATGCGTGCCCCGCTGCGACACGCGGCCGCCGCCCCGAACGCGCACGCATCGGCGATCGCCCCGGGGCCGGACGACGCCCGGGCACCCCCAGACGAACGCACGACCGCTCCCACCCTCACAGGACACGAACGCCATGACGTCACGCCGCAAATTCCTTCAGCAGACCGCCGGTTCCGGCCTCGCCGCCGCCGCGCTCTCCGCGTTTCCGCCGAGCATTCGCCGCGCGCTCGCGATTCCCGCCTTCCACGAAACGGGGACCATCCAGGACGTCAAGCACGTCGTGCTGCTGATGATGGAGAACCGCGCGTTCGACAGCTACTTCGGCACGTTCAAGGGCGTGCGCGGCTATGGCGACCGCTTCGCGGTGCCGTCGCCGAACGGCCGCGACGTGTTCTACCAGGCGTACACGAAGGCGACGCCCGCCGCGACCGTGACGCCGTATCACCTCGACGCGCGCCAGGGCAACGCGCAGCGCGCGGGCGGCACGCCGCACACGTGGGCCGACGCGCAGGCCGCGTGGGATCACGGCCGGATGAACCGCTGGCCCGACGCGAAGACGCCGCTGTCGATGGGCTATTACGACGCAGCCGAAGTGCCGTTCCAGCGCGCGCTCGCCGATGCGTTCACGCTGTGCGACCACTACCACTGCGGGATGCACACGGGCACGATCGCGAACCGCCTGTTCTACTGGAGCGGCACCAACGGCCCGAACGGCATCAGCCCGGCCGATGGCAGCCGCGTGAAGATCGCCGCGCTGAACAACCAGTTCAACGGCGGCAACGACATCGGCCCGTCGAGCCAGGGCTGGACCTGGACGACCTATGCCGACCGGCTGCAACAGGCCGGCGTGAACTGGAAGGTCTATCAGAGCCTGATCGACAACTTCGGCTGCAACGAGATGATGAGCTTCCGCCACTGGCGCGCTGCGATCGAGCAGATGCCGGCCGCGCGCCGGCCCGCGTACGTCGCGTCGACCGACATCACGCAGCCGGTGACGGCGGCCGGCGCGTTCTACGATCCGGCGATCGACGATCCGCTGAGCCCGCTCGCGAAGGGCTTCGGCAACACGATGCCGTACGGCTTTCTCGAAACGTTCCGCGACGACATCCGCAACGGCAAGCTGCCGGAAGTGTCGTGGATCATCCCGCCGTCCGCGTACAGCGAACACCCGGGGCCGTCGAGCCCCGCGCAGGGCGGCTGGTACGTGCAGGCCGTGCTCGACGCGCTGACGGCGAACCCGGAGGTCTGGAGCAAGACCGTGCTGCTGGTGAACTACGACGAGAACGACGGCTTCTTCGACCACATGCCGTCGCCGGCCGTGCCGTCGCGCAACGCCGACGGCACGCTCGCGGGCGGCCATACGCTGTCGGCCGCCGACGTCGCGGCCGAGTACCACGACTTCGCGCCGGCCACGTCGAGCCAGCCGGCCGTCGATGGCCGTCCGTACGGCCCGGGCCCGCGCGTGCCGATGTGGATCGTGTCGCCGTGGAGCCGCGGCGGCTGGGTCAACTCGCAGGTGTTCGACCATACGTCGACGCTGCGCTTCCTGGAGAAGCGCTTCGGCGTCGCGGAGCCGCAGATCAGCGCGTACCGCCGCGCGGTGTGCGGCGACCTGACGAGTGCGTTCAATTTCCGCACGCCGAACAACGAGCCGCTGCCGACGCTCGCGGGCCGCACGACGAAAAGCCAGGTCGACGCGCTGAGCGCCGCGCAGCAAACCGCGCCGAAGATCGTGCCGCCCGCCACGCCCGCGCCGCCCGCACAGGCGACCGGCGTACGTCCGTCGCGCGCGCTGCCGTACGAACTGCACGCGAGCGCGCGCACCGATGCCGGCACCGGCACCGTCACGCTGAAGTTCGCGAACACCGGCCGCGCCGCCGCCGTGTTTCACGTCTACGACAAGCTGCACCTCGACCGGCTGCCGCGGCGCTACGTCGTCGAGCCCGGCAAGCGGCTGCACGGCGACTGGGCCGCGCGTGCCGACGATGGCGGTAAATATGACCTGTGGGTGCTCGGCCCGAACGGCTTTCACCGCCGCTTCACCGGCGACCTGAGCCGCTTGGCCGGGGCGCGCGCGCCGCATCCGGAAGTGCGCGTCGGCTATGCGGGCGCGAGCGGCAACCTCCACCTGCGGCTGCGCAACGACGGCGGCGGCACGGTGCGCTTCACGGTGAAGTCGAACCAGGCCTACGGGCCGCTGTCCGGGCGGGGCGGGAACGACGACCACGGTCATGGCCACGGCAACGAAAACGGCAACGGCCATGGCACCGGCACCGCATGGACCGTCACGGTGCGCGCCGGCGACCAGTCCGAACTGCACTGGAAGCTCGACTCGACCGGCCATTGGTACGACTTCATCGTCACCGCCGACAGCGACGCGAGCTTCTCGCGCCGCGTGGCCGGCCGCGTGGAAACCGGCCGCCACTCGGTCAGCGACCCGGCGATGGGGCTCGCCGACCGCTTCTGACGCCACTCGGCGACGCGCGGTGCAGCGCGTGTCGCCGCCCGCGCCGGCGTGGCCGCGAACGCCATTCGGGTACCGGTTTCGGCCGGCGCCCGAACCGGCGGAAACGCCCGCCCGGCGCCGCTCAAACATCAGAAGGATCGGTGGTATAGCCCTCTTTTCGTCCCCACGAAAATGCTCCGTGTCGCGGCCCGTTCGCGTTAAACTGCGTCAAGCTGTATTCAACAAAGACATCTTTGCCGCCACGGCATCCACGACACGAGGATAGGTTCGATGCGCACTACCGGCTCATCCGGGGCAATGACCCTGCTCACCGAACACGACGCGGCCGACGGCCGCGAACTGCGCTCGCTCCGGCTCGAGGCAACGGGCGACGGCAAGAGCGTGCTGCTGATCGAGATCGACGAACGCAAGCCCGGCATCCACCGCGAGGTCCGCTACGAGATCACGCCGGCCGAACTGATCGCGGCGATCCGCTCGCACGGCGCCGAGCTGCCCGGCGAAAACCACGGCGCCGCATCGCTCGCCCGTACGCCTTCCTGATTCCGAACGGTGAGCCGCGTGCAACGCGCCGGCTCACCCACATCCCCCTGCCGCCGTCAGGCGCTTTGCGTCATTCCCGCCGCTGCCTTGAAAAAGGCCGATAATCGGCGCATCTGCATTTCCCGCCCACGCGTTTCCTTTTCGGCCAGCCGTCATGCTCCGTGACCTCGTCGCCCAGTACGGGCCGCTTCTCGTATTCGCCAACGTGCTCGCCGCGGCGGTCGGCCTGCCGGTGCCCGCGATGCCGACGCTCGTGCTGTTCGGCGCGATGTCCGCGATGCACCCGGCGATGATCGGCTCGCAGCTCGTGACGGTCGTGGCGCTGTCGGTGCTCGGCGCGCTGATCGGCGACACGGTCTGGTACGTCGCCGGGCGGCGTTACGGCGGCACGACGCTGAAAACGATCTGCCGGCTGTCGCTGTCGCGCGATACCTGCGTGAAAAAGACCGAGCGCTTCTTCGGCCGCTATGGCGTGCGCGTGCTCGCGGTCGCGCGTTTCATCCCGGGGTTGTCGCTGGTATCGGTGCCGATGGCCGGTGCGCTCGGCACGCGCTATCGCACGTTCGCCGGCTACGACGCGCTCGGCGCCGCGCTGTGGACGATCGTCGGGCTGGGAGCCGGCCTCGTGTTCTACCGGCAGATCGACTGGCTGTTCGCCGGCGCGAGCCGCCTCGGCCGCGCGGTGCTGCTGGTCATCGTCGCGCTGCTCGCCGTCTATGCGGCCGTGCGCTGGATGCGTCGCCGCGCGCTGATCCGCCAGCTCGCGAACGCGCGGATCGGCGTCGATGAACTCGACGTGCTGCTGCGCGACGCCGCCGCCCCGGTCGTGCTCGACGTCCGCTCGCCCGAGCACCGCAAGCTCGACCCGTTCACGATTCCCGGTGCGCAGTTCGCCGACGAGCGCCAGATCGGCGACATCGTCGCACGCTATCCGCTCACGCAAAAGTTCGTCGTGTATTGCTCGTGCCCGAACGAGGTGACGGCCGCGCTGATGGCGAAGCGCCTGCTCGATGCAGGCTTCACCGATGCGCTCGCGCTGCGCGGCGGGCTCGACGCATGGCGCGATACCGGCCGCCAGCTCACGTCGCTCGTGGAAGAGATGCCCGCCGCGAACGATCCCGTGGCGGGCTGGCACAAGCCGGCCTGATCGCACCGATCGCAGGCCGGCCGTGCGAGACAGGGGGCCTTGCGCCCCCTTCCATCAGAACGCGTGCAGCGGCAGGTTCACGACCAGACGGTACTCGGTGTTCGTCGCGTCCGAGTAGTGGGCCGAGCCGGCGTGCCACATCGCGATGAACGTGACCTTCGTGTTCTTCAGCTTGCCGCTCTGGAACGTGTACGACGGGATGAAGCCGAACTCGTGGTGACGGCCCTGCACCGGCGCGCCATTGCTCCAGTAGATGCTCGACTTGCTCGGATCGTTCGCCGCGCCCGCGCTGCCGTCCGCGCCCCAGCCCGTCACGCCCCACACCATCGCCTTGAAGCCCGGCAGGCCGGCGTCCTTGCCGTAGAACGTGTAACGCAGTTGCAGCGATTTTTCGTGCGGCGCGTTGTAGTCGACGTCCATCGAGTTGGCCAGGAAGATGCCGTTCGTTTCGTTCAGGTAGTCGAAGAACTGGTCGCCGAGCACCTGCTGGAAGCCGAGCAGCAGTTCATGCGGGCCATGCTGCGCGGCCAGCGACAGGCTGTACGCGTTGTTGTTGATCTTGCCTTGCAGCGCATCGCCCGTGTCGTGCGTCGAGTAGACGTTGCCGAAGCCGGTCCACTTGATCGTCTGCGGGCTGCCGATGCTGTGCTTCACCGACGCGTAGTACTGGTGCCACACGTCGTCGGCCTGATTCGCGTACAGCGCGACTTCGCCGTTCGGCGAGTAGTCCCACGTGCCGCCGACGTAGGTCAGGCGATTGATGCGCGTGCCGCCGTATTGCGTCGTCAGGTTGGTGAGCGTCGTATGGCCGCGCGCGTCGGTCTTCGTGAAGCTGCCGGCCTCGAGCATCACGTTCTTGAATTCATTGCTGACGAGCGTCGCGCCGAGGAACGTCGGCGGCAGCGCACGGTTGTCGTGCTGCTCCATGAACGGGTTGTCGACGGCCTGCAGACCGTACTTGACCACCGTGTTCGAGATGCGCGCCTTGACGTCGTAGATGCCCGGGTAGGCCCACGCGAGCTGGTTGCCGCCGCCGCCGCCCTTCGCGATGTGCACCATGCTGCCGGCGCCCTGGCCGCCGTCGAGCTTCAGCGCCGCATACAACGACGCATCGAAGCCGATCCCGATCAGGCCGGTCGTGTAGCCCGACTCGAAGTTCGCCATCGCGCCCTGGACCCACGCATGACGATGCGGGCCGCCCTTGTTGTCAAGCACGTCCGCATAGTTGCGGAACAGGAAGTCGAGATGGCTGTCGGCGATGAAGCCGTTCGACTTCGACTGCGCCGACGGCTCGTCGGGCGGCGTGACGGCCTGGCTCGCCTCGGCGTTGACAATGGCGTTCGGGGTCGTTGCCTGCGCAACGGATGCGCCCGACCCGGCGGCCGGCGCGGCCTGCGCGACCGTCAGCGGCGCGGAGGCCGCGTCGTCGGCGTGCGCGACGCCCGTCAGCGACACGCCGGCGAGCGCCGGCAGTCCCCAGGCAAGCAGCATCTTCGATGCCGTCCCGATCGTCTTCTGCTTTTTCATCGTAATAATTCTCGTCTTGTGTTGATATCGTCCACGCCGGTCGCGATCCGCTCCCAGCCCCCCGGCGAGCCCGGCTAAGGACGCGCCTGTACCCGCGGCGCGAAGATCGTTCGCGCCGCACTACCCCTGTTGACCTGCCTTGGTTTTGTTTGCTGCGTTACTTCACGTCACGCCGCGCCCGCGCGGATGCACGCGACGCGCGCCGCCGACCCCTGCCGCACTTCCGGCAGCGGCACGTCCTGCGCGCACGCGTCGATCGCGACCGGGCAGCGCGTGCGGAACGCGCAGCCGGACGGCGGGTTGAGCGGCGAGGGCATCTCGCCCGCCAGCAGCATCGGACGGCGAGCACGCTCGCGCGCCGGCTCCGGCGTCGGCGCCGCATCGAGCAGCGCCTTCGTGTACGGGTGTTGCGGCACGCCGTACACGTCATGCCGCGTGCCGAACTCCATCACGCGGCCGAGATACATCACGAGCACGCGCTGGCTGATGGCCTTCACCACCGCCAGATCGTGCGCGACGAACAGATAGGACAACGACAGTTCGCGTTGCAGATCGCGCAGCAGGTTCACGATCTGCGCCTGGATCGACACGTCGAGCGCCGATACGGGTTCGTCGCAGATCACGAGCTTCGGCTCGCTGATCAGCGCACGCGCGATGCCGACGCGCTGGCACTGCCCGCCGGAAAATTCATGCGGATATCTCAGCAGGTGATGCGCGTTCAGACCGACGCGCTCGAGCATCGTGACCACGCGGCGGCGCACTTCGGCACGGCCGAGGCCGGCGTGGTGCGTGACGAGCGGCTCCGCGACGACCTGCTCGATCGTCATGCGCGGATCGAGCGACGCGAGCGGGTCCTGGAAGATCATCTGCACTTCGCGCCGCATCGCGGTGCCGCGCAGGTGATCCGGCGCCACGGCCTGGCCGCGCCATTTCACGGTGCCGGCCGTCATCGGCACGAGGCCGATCAATGCGCGCGCCAGCGTCGACTTCCCGCAGCCCGATTCGCCGACGAGCCCGACCGTCTCGCCGCGCTTCACGTCGAACGACACGCCGTCGACCGCGCGCAACGTGCCTTTCGGCGACCACGGATAGCCGCCCAGCGGCACGCGGAAATGCACCTTCAGATTCTCGACGGACAGCAGCGTGTCGTCCGTCGCGCCGGCTTGGCGGCGTTCATCGACGCTCATCGCAGACCTCCCGTCAGATCGGCCACGGGCCGGTGGCACGCGCGCACCGCGCCCACGGCGCCATAGGTTTCGAGCGCCGGGCGAGCAATGCCGCAGCGTTCTTCCGCATAGGTGCAGCGCTTCGCGAACGCGCAGCCGGCCGGCGCGGTGCCGGGCATCGGCGGGTTGCCGGGGATCGCGACGAGCGGCGCATCGTCCGCGTCGGTCAGGCGCGGCAGCGCGTTGAGCAGGCCGATCGTGTACGGATGCGACGGCGCCGCGAAAATCGAGTCGGCCGGCGCGTATTCGACGGTGCGGCCCGCGTACATGACCATCACGTCGTCGGCGAGGCCGGCGACCACGCCCATGTCGTGCGTGATCAGCACGATCGCGGTGCCGCGCTCGCGGTTCAGCTCGCGCAGCAGGTCGATGATCTGCGCCTGCACGGTCACGTCGAGCGCGGTGGTCGGCTCGTCGGCGATCAGGATTTCCGGCTCGGAGAGCAGCGCCATCGCAATCATCACGCGCTGCCGCATGCCGCCCGAAAACTCGTGCGGATACATGCGGATGCGGCGCGCCGCGTCGGGAATGCGCACCGATTCGAGCGCCTCGATCGCGCGCTTGATCGCTTCCTTGCGCGACAGCTTGCGATGCAGCTGCAGCGTCTCGGTCATCTGCCGCTCGATCGTCAGGAACGGATTGAGCGACGTCATCGGGTCCTGGAAGATCATCGCGATCCGGTCGCCGCGCACCGCGTTCAGCGCGCGCGTATCCATGTCGAGCAGGTTGTCGCCGCGGTAGCGCGCGGTGCCGGTCGTCGTGCCGTTGCCGGCCAGCAGGCCGAGCAGCGCCATCACGGTCTGGCTCTTGCCCGAGCCCGATTCGCCGACGATGCCGAGCGTCTTGCCGGCTTCGAGCGAGAACGACACGCCGTTGACGGCGTCGATCGGCGGCGCATCCTTGCGCGTGAAGCGCACGCCGAGGTTTTCTACTTCCAGCAGAGCAGCCATTTCAGCGATCCTTCGGGTCGAGCGCGTCACGCAGGCCGTCGCCGACGAAGTTCACGCAATAGAGCGTCACGCACAGCATGACGGCCGGGGCCAGCAGCAGCCACGGCATCGATTCCAGTTTCTGCGCGCCATCCTGGATCAGCACGCCCCAGCTCGTCATCGGTTCCTGCACGCCGAGGCCGAGGAACGACAGCACCGATTCGGTCAGCACGATGTTCGGCACCGAGACCGTCGCGTACACGACGACCACGCCGAGCAGGTTCGGCACGACGTGACGCAGCACGATCGACGCCGGCGACACGCCGATCGCGCGCGCCGCGTCGACGAACTCGCGATTGCGCAGCGACAGCGTCTGGCCGCGCACGACGCGCGCCATGTCGATCCACGAGAACGCGCTGATGGTCAGCACGACCAGCATGAACGAGCGGCCGAACAGGGTCATCATCAGGATCGCGATCAGCAGGTACGGGATCGCGTACATCATGTCGACGACGCGCATCATCACGGAGTCGACGCGGCCGCCCGCGAAGCCCGCGGTCGCGCCCCACGCGACGCCGAACAGGCCCGACACGAGCGTGCCGAGCAGGCCGACCTCGATCGATACGCGGCCGCCGATCAGCGTGCGCACGAGCAGGTCGCGGCCGAGCTCGTCGGTGCCGAACCAGTGCTGGTTCGCCCAGGTCGGCGGCAGGCTGATCGAGCCCCAGTCGCTCGCGGCGGGATCGGCCGCGAGCAGCCACGGGCCGACGAAGCAGGCGAGCGTGATCAGCGCGAGCAGCACGAGGCTGAACAGCGCCGCGCGGTTGTGAAGGAAGCGCGCGAACGCCAGCTCGAGCGGCGAGCGCGAACGCGGCGGCGAATCGGTCTGCACGGGCAGGCCGACGACGGGAGTGGTCGGGGTCATCGCTGTGCCTCGCTCAATAACGGATGCGCGGATCGAGCCACGCGTACGCGAGGTCGACCAGCAGGTTGAACAGCACCGCGCAGACGGTCGTCAGCACGACGAGGCCGAGCACCAGCGTGTAGTCGCGGTTGATGGCGCCGTTCACGACGAGTTGCCCGAGGCCCGGCAGCGCGAACACCGATTCGGTGACGACGGCCGCCGTGATCGACGTGATGCAGACCGTGCCGAACAGCGACACGACCGGCATCAGCGCGGGCTTGAGCGCATGGCGCAGCACGATCGTCGAGCCGGGCAGGCCCTTGGCGCGCGCGGTGCGGATGTAGTTGCTCGACAGCGTCTCGATCATCGAGCCGCGCATCACGCGTGCGAGCAGCGACACGTTGATGAGGGTCAGCAGCGCGATCGGCAGCAGCCGGTACCGCCAGCCGCCGTCGCCCCAGCCGCCGGCCGGCAGCCAGCCGTTGCCTTCCGACGTCTTCAGCAGGATCGCGAAGATCCACACGAGCACGGGGCCGAGCACGAACGGCGGCACGACGTTGCCGAAGTTGCCGATCAGCATCACGAAACGATCGATCACGCTGTCGCGGCGCACGGCCGCGACGGTGCCGAGCAGCACGCCGAGCACGATCGAGATCGGGATCGACACGCCGCCCACGCCGAGGCTCACGGGCAGCGCCTTCTTCACGAGATCGTTCACCGACCAGTCGACGTAACGAAACGACGGGCCGAGATCGCCGTGCAGCAGCGAGCCGAGATACAGCAAGTACTGCTTCCACAGCGGCTCGTCGAGGTGGTACTTCGCGTTCAGGTTCGCGAGCGTCGCGGCGGACAGCTGCTTCTCCGTATCGAACGGGCCGCCGGGCGTGAAATGCAGCAGCAGGTAGCAGACGGTGATGACCGCGAGGATCGTCGGCACCGCCCACAACGTGCGCCTCAATGCGTAGGCCAGCATGATCGCTCCGCTCAGTGCTTGATCAGGTACATGTCCTGCGAAGCACGCATGTCGATCACGTTCTTCAGCGAATAGCCACCGACGTAGGACTTCACGAGACGGTCGGCCGAGTACTGGAACAGCGGCACCATCGGCGTGTCCTTCATCGCCATGTCGTGCGCCTGCGTGAGCAGCGCGGTGCGCGCGTTGTCGTCGAGCTTCTGGTTGCCTTCCTCGACGAGCGCGTCGACCTGCTTGTTGCAGTAGCCGACGGTGTTCTGCGAGCTGCCGCAGCGGATCAGGTCGAAGAACGTCATCGCGTCGTTGTAGTCGGCGAACCAGCCGTCGCGCGCGATCTGCACCTTGCCGTCATGCCGCTGCTTCATCAGCACCTTGAACTCGACGTTCTCGAGCTTCGTGGTGACGCCGAGCTTCGTACGCCATTCCGATGCGGTGAACAGCGCGACCTTCTTGTGCAGGTCGTTGGTGTTGTACGTGAGCGTGAACGACAGCGGCTTCGCATCCGAATAGCCGGCCTGCTTCAGCAGGTCCTTCGCGGTCGCGATGCGCTTGGCCATCGGCCACGACGCCCATTCCGGCGTGAATGGCTGCACGCCCTTCGTGCCGTTCGGCATCAGCCCGTACATCGGCTTCTCGCCGGCCTGCGTGAGCTTCGACGTCAGCACGTCGCGATCGATCACCATCGACAGCGCCTGGCGCACGCGCTTGTCCTTCAGCGCCGCGTCGCTGTTGTTCAGGTAGTAGTAGTAGGTCGCGAGCTGCAGGCCCGGGCGCAGTTCGGCGCCGAACTGCTTGCTGACCTGCTGGAAGATGCCCGACGGGATCGAGTAGCTGTAGTCGATCTGGCCGGCCTGGTACATGCGCATCGCGGTTTCGTCGCTTTCGATCGGCAGGTACGTGACCTTGTTGATCACCACCTTCGACGCGTTCCAGTACTTCGCGTCCTTGGTCGCCACGATGCGGTTGTTCGGCTGCCAGTCGACGAGCTGGTACGCGCCGTTGCTGACCAGGTTGCCGGGGCGCGTCCATGCGTCGCCAAACTTCGTCACCACGTCCTTGTTCACCGGCGCGAGCGGCGCCATCGCGGTCAGTTCGGGGAAGAACGCGACGGGCACGTCGGTCGTCACTTCCAGCGTGTACGGGTCGACCGCGCGCACGCCGAGCGTGGTCGGCGCGGCCTTGCCGGCGATGATGTCCTTCGAGTTCTTGATGAACTCGACGAGGATCGTGTATTTCGAGCCCGTCTTCGGATCGACGAGGCGCTGCCACGAATAGACGAAATCGGCGGCCGTCACCGGCTGGCCGTTGCTCCACTTCGCGTCGTGGCGAAGCTTGAAGATCCACGTCTGCGGCGTCTTGCGCTCCCACGACAGCGCGACGCCCGGCACGACCTGGCCGGCCGCGTCGATGCGCGCGAGCCCTTCGAACAGGTCGAGGCCGATCGTGTTGCCGGTCCACGATTCGATGTGCGCCGGGTCGAGCGACTCGACTTCGGCCGGCACCTGTCGCGTCAGGTCCTGTTGGGGAGCGAGTGCGACGTTCGACGGAACGGTCACGGCGTGGGCGACGGGCGTCGTCAGGGCGAGCGCGGCCAGCACGGCCGACATGGCATGCAAGGATTTCATCGTGGCAGTCTTGAGAAGGTTGTTCGGTGAGCGTCGCGCGGCGGATGCCGCGGATTACGCGTGAGACGCTGACGGGCGCAGCGATTGAGGAGGCCCGTGATTCTCGTATTGCATGTTAGTATTCCTTACATTTCTTTCGACAGGCATTCCGTCGAATGAAACGAAGGAATACCCGTGCGTTAGAACAGTCGCGGCGTACCGACCCAGACCACCACCGACTCGATCTTCGCGGTGTTGACCCAGCTGTGCGGCACCGTCGACTGATAGTGCGAACTGTCGCCGGCCTGCAGGACGAACGTCTTGCCTTCCAGCGTCAGCGACACTTCCCCTTCAATCACGTACAGGAACTCCTCTCCTGCATGTGTCGTCACCTCGGACCGTTTCTGCCCCGGCGGCATCCTCACGAGGATCGCCTCAAGCTGGCGCCCTTCGGACACGTTCGTCAGCCTCGCGAACAGGTTCGCCGAATCGGCAAACCCGAAGAAGCGCAACTGATCGCCTCGGCACACCGAGCGTTCCTCGCTCGGCGTATCCACGAAGTACTGCACCGTCACGCCGAGTGCGTGGGCAATACCGGCCAGCGACGTCAGTGACGGCGACGCGAGCCCGCGCTCGACTTGAGACAGAAACGGCTTCGAAATCCCCGCGGCGGTAGCGGTGTCGTCGAGCGTGCGCTTCAGACGTTGGCGCAACGCGCGAATCTTGCTGCCGAGTGCGACAGCGTCTGCCGATCGCGAGTTTTCAGTGGGGGGAACCATAGCAGGCCGAAAAGTGGTCGTCAAAAAATGTTTGATGGAAAGTAACTAAGTTAATTGGAGATAGCTTAATCTTCGGGTTCGTACACGCCTTCGGCGTTGAGCCCGGTGCACTAAACAGGGCCCGAAGCGCACGAAACGACGCGCTATCTTGCCAGACTCGCAGGCTTCACAGGCAAGCTGCAAGCGGCTCTCCGGGAATTTGCGGAGAACCGGCGTCAAGCTTACAGGTAGATGATGAGACAAATGTTCCTGAAAGCTGCTGCCATATCGGGAGTTTCCCTAAGTGGCGCGGACCCGACGCACCGGACCGGCAAACGTTACCATTCGCGCGCCGGTCGGGGCCGCGCTCCGCCTTCCCAGGTGGAATCCGACCCCGGCCCGGGCTAACCGCCCGACTGCTCCATCGCCGACGCAAGCCTACCCGGCCTCAGTGCTCCGGCGCCAGTTCGACCCCCAAGGCGACGCGCGATCCGCGCCGTCCGTTTCAAACGAGATTGATGATGCACGCACCTGTTTCACAGACCCGATCGTTTACGACGGTCTTCCTCATCGAAATGTGGGAGCGCTTCGGCTACTACGGCATGGCCGCGCTCCTGGTCCTCTTCATGGTCGACCGGCTCGGCTTCACCGACAGCCACGCGAACCTGACCTGGGGTGCATTCACCGCACTCGTCTACGCCGCGCCGTCGATCGGCGGCTGGATCGGCGACAAGGTGCTCGGCGCCCGCCGCACGATGATCATCGGCGCGTCCGTGCTGTGCGCCGGCTACCTGATGCTCGCGGTGCCGAACGATCACCTCGCGTACATGTACGCGTCGCTCGGCGTGATCGTCGTCGGCAACGGCCTGTTCAAGGCCAACGCAGCGAACCTCGTGCGCCGCATCTACGAAGGCGACGACGCGCGCATCGACAGCGCGTTCACGATCTACTACATGGCGGTCAACATCGGCTCGACGGTGTCGATGCTCGCGACGCCGTGGATCAAGGATCACTGGGGCTGGCACACCGCGTTCGCGGTCTGCTGCGGCGGCATGCTGCTCGCGATCCTCAATTTCATGCTGATGCACCGCACGCTCGCGCACGTCGGCTCGCAGCCGGACGACGAGCCGATCCGCTGGAAGCGCCTCGGCGCGGTCGCGGCCGGCGGCGTCGCGCTCGCGCTGATCACGCTGTACGTGCTGCAGCACAAGCAGCTCGCGGTCGCCAGCGTGTGGATGGCGGCATTCGCGATCCTCGCGATCTTCGCGTACATGATCGCGAAGTCGGAGCGCTCGGAGCGCGCCGGCCTGATCGCGGCGCTCGTGCTGATCGGCCAGGTGATCCTGTTCTTCATCTTCTACGTGCAGATGTCGACGTCGCTGACGCTGTTCGCGCTGCGCAACGTCGACCCGCGTTTCATGCTGTTCGGCACGACGCTGTTCACGTGGAGCGCCGCGCAGTTCCAGGCGCTGAACCCGATCTGGATCATGCTGCTGAGCCCGGTGCTCGTGTGGGTCTACAACGCCGTCGCGAAGGGCGGCCGCGACCTGCCGGTCGCCGCGAAGTACGCGCTCGGTTTCGGCGCGGTGGCAGCCGGCTACCTGGTGTTCACGATCAGCGGCCGCTACGCGGTCGACGGCCGTGTGTCGTCGTGGTTCATGGTGTGGGGTTACGGCCTGTACTCGCTCGGCGAACTGCTGGTGAGCGGCCTCGGCCTCGCGATGATCGCCCGCTACGTGCCGGCGCGCATGAGCGGCTTCATGATGGGTGCGTATTTCGTCGCGACGGGCGTGTCGCAGTATCTGGGCAGCGTCGTCGCAAACTTCGCGCAGATGCCGTCGCACGAACTGCCGGCCACCGAGTCGCTGCCGCTCTACCTGTCGCTGTTCGAGAAGCTCGGCTGGCTCGCCGCGATCGGCATGCTGCTCGCGCTGCTGCTGCTGCCGCTGATGAACCGCCTGTCGCGCCAGCATCAGCGCTGCACGGAAGAGCGCCGCGAAGAAGCGTTGCAGGCGCAAGCAGCGGCCGCCGCGCAGTAAGGACTATCCCTCGGCGTGCGGCGTGCACGCCACATTCTCCCGCCAGAAACGCGAACGCGTCCTACACTGGTTGCAGACAACGCATCCGCGTCGCGAGATGCGCACTGGCGGGAGAACACGATGAAAAGCAAGACAACGCGGCTTTTGAGAATCCTGTCGGACATCCGGCACGCGCAGCGCTGCACCGCGATGCGCGCCGCCCGGGCCGCGGCCGAAGCCGACGCGGTGCTCGCGGAGCGCGACGAGCCGGCGCAGGACGAACGCGACGACGCCGAATCCGACGACGCAACCGCCACGCCCCGCTCCCGTATCGGCTCACCTCACTGACACCGCGCGGCGCCTGCCGCGCCGCACACCAGCCTGCGCGCGCCTACGCCGCCGCGCCGCGCCATCGCGCGATCCACGTTCCCGAACCCGCCACCGCCATCATCAGCCCGACCGCGCACGCGTCGGCGACGAGGCCCACGCCGACGTGCCGCAGATCGGCGCTATGCACGACCGGGTGCAGCAGCGAATCGATCACGAGCGAGATCGCCGCGCCCGCGACGAAGCAGATCAGCCCGCGCTGGCCGACCGCCACGACGGGCTGCACGCCCTGCGCGATCCGCGCGATCCAGCCGAAGCGCACGCAATCGGCCATCAGCCACGCGATGGCCGCGAAGCTCACCACGCGCGGCAGCGCGAGATCGCGCTTGAGCACGCCTTCGGGCACCGGCAGCCCCGAGAACAGCTTGTAGCTCGCGCAGCCGAGCACGATCGCGCACGCGAGCCCGGTCGCCGCGGCGCCCCAGCGACCGAGTGCGACGTGCCGGTAGAACGGCTGGCAGCGTGCGAGCACGCCGGCGACGAACATCAGTTGCCACGCGAACGGGTTGAAGCTCCAGCGGAAGCCGTCGGTGTCCAGCAGTTCCGGGCCGAGCCAGCCCGCGGCGAGCCACGACGCGGCGCTGATCGCGACGAGCAGCCACGGATGGCGCCGCGCGAACGGCACCAGCACCGGCGACGCGAGCGCGAACAGCACGTACATCGGCAGCACCGACGCGAGATACGGCTGGCGCTGGAACGTCAACAGTTCGGCGAGACCCGTGAGCGGCGACGCGAGCATCACGCTGACGTCGTCGAGCGCGAGGTTCGGCGCGTCGATGCCGAAGTGATCGAGCACGGCCGACACGACGAGCATCAGCGTCGACGTCGCGAGAAACGCGCGGTAGATCTGCATCGCGCGCCGCACGAACCGCTGCTGCGCGGCGCGCGCGCCGTGTCGCTCGGCGATCGCGCCATACGCGCTCGCGGTCGCGAAGCCGCCGAGGAACACGAACACCTCGGCCGCATCGCACAGCGCGAACGCGTGCAGCGTCATGCGCGACAGCACGCTCGCGCCGATGTGATCGACGACGATCATCAACAGCACGAGCCCGCGAAAGAAGTCGACTTCGATCAGACGGCCGCTGCGCGACGGCTGCACCATGGCGGAACGCGGCGGGCTCAACGACATGAGCGCACCTGCACGACGGCGGTGCGGCACGCACCGGGGAAAGGATCGGGAGAGAGACGGCGAGCGCGATCAGCGGCGATACGCGTATGCCCGCATCGCGCCAACCCGGCTGGCCAGGCACGGAGATGACCGTTCATTGAAAAGCTGCATACGAAGGGAAGTCGGTCAGGCCAGTCTAGTAGCCGATCAGGGGAGACCCTAAGTAACAAAGTGCAACCGAATCTTCTGTTCGATTACAAGCGCGAGCGTTGCGCGGCGAAGCAGACAGCACCGCCAGATTCGCGTCAGCGCGTCGCCAGTTGGCGGTCAGGATCGAGGGATTCGGCGGGAGTGAGCGGAAGTCGGCAGCGCGACGCGCGGTATTCGACGCTCGGATGAAGCGCGCTGCGCGGCACGTTGCGCACGGCCGGCGCATCGCGACGAGGCGGTCATCCGCGCGCGGGCAAGCGCCGCATCAGCATCGCGCTGCGCCATGCGGTCAGCGCGACGGCGACCCAGATCGGCCCGTACGTCGCGAGCTGCGCGACGCTCAGCGTTTCGCCGAGCAGCAGCAGCGACACCACGACGAGCAGCACAGGCTCGACGTAGCCGAGAATCCCGAACAGCGCCATCGGCAGCATCCGGCTCGCCTTCAGGTAGCTCGCGAGCGCGAGCGTGCTGAGGATGCCGAGCCCCGGCAGCAGCGCGGCCCACAGCAGCGGCTGGCCGGCGACCTGCGTCGCGCTCGTCGCGACCATCGCGAACGCGATCGGGCACAGCAGCACGATCTCGACCGCGAAGGCAGCCAGCGAATCGGCGTTGATCCGCCGGCGCAGCACGAAATACGGCGGATAGCCGAGCGCGACGACCAGCGTCGGCCACGCGAACGCGCGCGTCGCCCACACCTCGTGCGCGACGCCGAGCGCCGCGCACGCGACCGCCGCCCATTGCAGCGGGTCGAGCCGTTCGTGATAGTAGAAGCGGCCGACGAGCACCATCGTCAGCGGCAGCAGGAAATAGCCGAGCGACACTTCGAGCATGCGGCCGTGCAGCGGCGCCCACAGGAACAGCCACAGCTGCACGCCGAGCAGCGCCGCGCTCGCCGGCAGCGCGATCAGCAGGCGCCAGTCGCGCGCGCTGCGCCGCGCCAGCTCGACGAGCGCCGGCCAGCGGCCGCGCAGCGCGATCAGCGCGAGCGCGCCCGGCGCGGTCCACACGATGCGCCACGCGAAGATGTCGAGCCCGGTGAGCGGCGCGAGCAGTTTCGCGTAAGCCGACATCAGCGCGAACAGCGTCGACGCCATCACCGACAGCGTGAGACCGCGCCCGGCTTCCGGATACCCCGTCATGATCGTTTTGTGCCTTTTTTACTGCTGCTGGAAGCGTTCGAAGCGCTTCTCGGTCCGGCGTTCCTCGAACGTCACCTCGGTCACGCGCGCGGCGGGCGGCCCGTGACGCAGCCACGCGAGCATCCGGTCGATCTGCGCGCCGGGGCCCTGGATCATCGCCTCGACGGTGCCGTCCTCCAGATTCGCGACCCAGCCGCGCAGCTTCAGCGCATGCGCCTCGCGCACCGTCGCATGACGAAAGCCGACGCCCTGCACGACGCCGCGCACCCGCACGTAGTAGGTCTCGATCCGTTCGTCCAGTTCATTGCGGCTCATCGCGTCGCCCTCCCGTTGCATTCAAGCCCGGCATTGTAGTCGCGTCGGCCGCTTCGCACACGCGCCGGCCGGGCGTCGCCGCGCACGCCGACCACGTACAATCTCGCCGATGCCCAACCGCCGCGCCGCCCGCGCGGCCCTGAAGGAAACGCATGACTGATACCTCCCGCGATCTCGTTCTCGTCACCGGCGCATCCGGTTTCGTCGGCTCGGCCGTCGCGCGCATCGCGCAGCAGAAAGGCTATGCGGTGCGCGTGCTCGTGCGCCCCACCAGCCCGCGCACGAACGTCGCGGATCTCGATGCCGAGATCGTCACCGGCGACATGCGCGACGAGGCGTCGATGCGCGCCGCGCTGCGCGGCGTGCGCTACCTGCTGCACGTCGCGGCCGACTACCGGCTGTGGGCACCCGACCCCGACGAGATCGAGCGCGCGAACCTCGAAGGCGCGGTCGCGACGATGCGCGCGGCCCGCGCCGAAGGCGTCGAGCGGATCGTCTACACGAGCAGCGTCGCGACGCTGAAGGTGACGAGCGCCGGCGATCCGTCCGACGAGAACCGGCCGCTCACGGCCGAGCAGGCGATCGGCGTCTACAAGCGCAGCAAGGTGCTCGCGGAGCGCGCGGTCGAACGGATGATCGCCGACGAAGGGCTGCCGGCCGTGATCGTCAATCCGTCGACGCCGATCGGCCCGCGCGACGTGAAGCCGACGCCGACCGGCCGCATCATCGTCGAGGCCGCGCTCGGCAAGATTCCTGCGTTCGTCGATACGGGGCTGAACCTCGTGCACGTCGACGACGTCGCGCACGGCCACTTCCTCGCGCTCGAGCGCGGCCGGATCGGCGAGCGCTACATCCTCGGCGGCGAGAACCTGCCGCTGCAGCAGATGCTCGCGGACATCGCGCAGATGACCGGCCGCAAGGCGCCGACGATCGCGCTGCCGCGCTGGCCGCTGTACCCGCTCGCGGTCGGCGCCGAAGCGGTCGCAAAGTTCACGAAGAAGGAGCCGTTCGTCACCGTCGACGGGCTGCGGATGTCGAAGAACAAGATGTATTTCACGTCCGCGAAGGCCGAGCGCGAACTCGGCTACCGTGCGCGCCCGTATCGCGAAGGGCTGCGCGATGCACTGGACTGGTTCGGCTCGGCGGGCTACCTCAAGTAACACAAAGCGGCGCCCCTCGCGCCGCTTTGCGCACTTTGTTACACGTCGCGCGCGGACCGGCATCGGCGCAGCGGTTAAAATCGCGGGTCTTACGCAGAGAAGACACGCATGAACCTGAACGATCAGATCGCTTCGCTCGCCACGGGCGTCGATCAGCTCCTCCACGATCACCACGCCGCGCAGCAGGCGGCACGCAGCGCGGAAGCGTTCGCGCGCGCCGCGGCAGCGGAAGCCCGGGCCGCGGCCGAGCGTCACGCGGCGGCGGAAGCCGAAGCGCAGGCCGCCGCGCAGCGCCACACGGCCGCGGCCGCCGATGCCGAAGCCGCGCAGCGGCGCCATGCCGACGCCACCGCCGCCGCCGAAGCGGCCGCCCAACGTCATACGGATGCCGCCACGCAAGCCGAAGCCGCGTCGCAACGCCATGCGGAAGCCACCGCGCTGACCGAAGCGCTCGCGCAACGTCACGCGGATGCCGAAGCCGCGTCGCAGCGCCACGCGGCGGCGATCGCCGAAGCCGAGGCCGCCGCGCAGCGTCATCACGCCGCCGCGACCGAAGCCGACGCGGCCGCGCAACGCCATGCCGCGGCAACCGCCGAAGCCGAAGCCG
>NZ_BCPO01000176.1:0-12451 GCF_016586105.1 Burkholderia sp. E168m15 | reverse complement strand
ATCACGCAGCATCACGCCGAAGCGATTGCCCAGGCCGAAGCCGCCGCGCAACGCCATGCCGAAGCAACCGCCGAAGCCGAAGCCATCACGCAGCGCCATACCGAAGCGATCGCCCAGGCCGAAGCGGCCGCGCAGCACCACGCGAAGGCCATTGCCGACGCCGAAGCGCTCGTCGAGGCCGTCGTCAAGGAAGCCGCGACGAGTGCGGTCGCAGCCACGGCGGTGACGGTCGAAGCCGTCGAGCCGGCACCGGCGGACACGCCGACGACGGAGCCGGCCGTACACGCAACCGCACCGGTCGAGGCCGACGCTGCCGAGGCGTCGACTGCGGCCGTCGAGGCCGAAACCGCGATCGTCCCGGCGGCGCAAGCCGACTCCGCGGTTGCAACCGACACCGCTGCCGCACCGGCCGACAAGGCGACGCTGCACGTCGCGCGCCCGTCCCAGAACGAACTCACGCTGACCATCAACGGCCAGTCGATCACGCTGCATCCGGAACAACTGGGCCAACTGATCGAGGAACTCGCGCACGCGCGTGCGTCGATGCAGCCGGAGCCGCCGCCCGGCATCCCGGCCGGCTGGCGTTTCGTGACGACGAAGAACCCGATGATGGCCGTGCAGAAGCAGTCGAACGGCGACCGCCTGCTGGTCGCCCGCCACACGGGCTACGGCTGGGTGCCGTTTACGTTCTCGCCGGACGTCGTGGTTCAGATGTACATGATGCTGACGCAGCGGTAAGCGCCGGCATCGGCACACGACACAGCCGAAAACGAAACAGCCCGACCGGTTCGCACCGATCGGGCTGTTTGCTTTCCGGCTGCCGGGAGGCATGCCTCCCGGGGCACACTCGGCGTCAGCGATCCACCGGCGCCTGCACGCGCGCCTTCCACTGCCCGCCCTTGCCGCGCCAGTAACGCCACGCGGACGCGAACGTCGCGCCCACATAGAACAGCGCGACGAGCGGCAGCGCGGGCGCCCACAGCGGCGAGCGCCGGTAGTAGCGCAGCATCGGCGCATACGCGGCGCACATCGACGCCCATGCGAGCCAGGCCGGCCACGCACGCGCGCCGTAGGCGAGCGCAGCGACGGGCGGCACCAGATAGATGATCGTCATCCCGAGCAGCGTGCCGGCCAGCAGCAGCGGCGAATAGTGCAGTTGCGTGAACGCGGTGCGCGCGATCATGTTCCAGATGTCGCGCCAGCTGTCGTACGGGCGCAGCGACACGCTGCGATCGGCGAGATCGAGCCGGATCGGATGGCGGCCGCTGCCGCGATGCTTGATCTGCGCGGCGAGGCTGCAGTCGTCGATCAGCGCGCCGCGAATCGATTCGATGCCGCCCGCTTCTTCCAGCGCCGTGCGCTTCACGAGCATGCAGCCGCCCGCGGCGCCGGCCGTCCGGTTGCGCGGGTTGTTGATCCACGAGAACGGATACAGCTTCGCGAAGAAGAACACGAACGCCGGAATCAGCGCCTTTTCCCAGAACGAGTCGCAGCGCAGCCGCACCATCAGCGATACGAGATCGCGATGCTCGGCCTGTGCACGCGTGACGAGCTGCGCGACGGCGTCGGGCGGATGGCCGATGTCGGCATCCGTCAGCAGCAGGTAATCGGCCGGCAGGCCGAGCGTCCGCACCGCCGCGATCCCCTGCGACTGCGCCCACACCTTGCCGGACCAGCCGGCCGGCAACGGCTTCGCGCTCAGCACCGTCAGCCGGTCGGCACGGTTGATCGCGAGCGCGGCCGCGCGGGCCGCGTCGGCGGTACCGTCGTCGCTGTGGTCGTCGACGATGATCAGATGGAAGTCGCCCGGATAGTCCTGCTCGAGCAGCGAAGTCGCCGCACGGGCGATCACGTCGGCTTCGTTGCGCGCCGGCACGACCGCCACGACGGCCGGCCAGCCGGCCTCGGCCGCCGCGCCGCGGGCTTCCGGCGGCAGCGGCCGCGCGGGCTGCGCGCGCCAGAAGCCACCGCGCGCGACGAGCAACACGATCCAGATCACCAGCGACAGGCCGGACACGAGGAAAGCGATCGCCAGCATCATCGGCCTGCCTCCTGCCGGGCGCCGGCGGGTTCGGCATAAATAGGGGTCGGGAACAAAACACCCGAAACCCCACGAGCGGAAGGGCAATACGCGTAAGAATCGACGGTCATCGAAGGGCCTTGAAATGAGCGCGATGGCGGGCAGCCGGAGCGGCCGCCGGCGAAACCGCGCAGTTTACCGGGTTCCGCGCGCGCCAGCGCCGACGCGGCTCTCCCACAATTGCAACGGTGCCGACACAGCACCAAAGCACGGACGGCCCGATAGGGTTAAAATGCGCGATTAATTCGGGGTTCCGGGGCCTGGCCGGCCGGTTCGTTCCTGCCTTCATAACATCAAGCCGGGGCGAGCAAGCGCGTGCCAGCGCCTCGAACCCCGGCGTCTGTCGTCGGAGTTCGCTCACCTATGCGAGTCATCCTTGCCCAGCCCCGCGGCTTTTGTGCGGGGGTTGTCCGTGCGATCGAGATCGTCGATCGCGCGCTGCAACAGCACGGTGCGCCGGTCTATGTGCGTCACGAGATCGTGCATAACCGGCATGTCGTCGAAAATCTGCGTAATAAAGGGGCACGATTCGTTGAGGAACTCGACGAGGTGCCGCACGGCGCTGTCGCGATCTTCAGCGCGCACGGTGTCGCCCAGACGGTCGAGCGCGACGCGCAGACGCGCGGGCTCGACGTGCTCGACGCGACCTGCCCGCTCGTCACGAAAGTGCACGTGCAGGGGCGCCAGTACGTCGCGGCGGGCCGCCGGCTGATCCTGATCGGCCACGCGGGCCACCCGGAAGTCGAGGGCACGATCGGCCAGATTCCGGCCGAGGTGATCCTCGTGCAGAGCGAAGCAGAAGTCGATACGCTGACGTTGCCCGTCGATACGCCGGTCGCGTACATCACGCAGACCACGCTGTCGGTCGACGACACGCGCGGCATCATCGAAGCGCTGCAGCGCCGGTTCACCGACATCGTCGGCCCGGATACGCGCGACATCTGCTATGCCACGCAGAATCGCCAGGCCGCCGTGCGCGAGCTGAGCGAACAGGTTGACGTGCTGCTCGTCGTCGGTGCGACGAACAGCTCGAACTCGAACCGCCTGCGCGAGATCGGCACCGAAAGCGGTGTGCCGAGCTATCTCGTCGCCGACGGCTCGGAAGTGAAGGCCGAATGGTTCGCGGGCGTGCAGACGGTCGGCCTGACCGCCGGCGCGTCGGCGCCCGAAGAAATGGTCGAGGATGTAATCGGCGCGCTGCGCGCGCTGGGGCCCGTCGATGTCGCGACGATGGCGGGCCGTGAAGAAAAAGTCGAATTCAAGTTGCCGGCGAAGCTCACGCAAGCTGTCGCCCGCGAAGTTTAAGGAGGACATCCCTTGTCTATTCCGCTGCTCCAGCAAGTCCGTGTCGGCGCCTACATCGTGCGCCAGCACCTGTCCGGCAACAAACGCTATCCGCTCGCGCTGATGCTCGAGCCGCTGTTCCGCTGCAACCTCGCGTGCAACGGCTGCGGCAAGATCGATTATCCGGACCCGATCCTGAACCAGCGCCTGTCCGTCGAGGAATGCCTGCAGGCCGTCGACGAGTGCGGCGCGCCCGTCGTGTCGATCGCCGGCGGCGAGCCGCTGCTCCACAAGGATATGCCGGAAATCGTCAAGGGCATCATGAAGCGCAAGAAGTTCGTGTACCTGTGCACGAACGCGCTGCTGATGGAAAAGAAGATGGACGACTACCAGCCGAGCCCGTATTTCGTCTGGTCGGTCCACCTCGACGGCGACAAGGAAGCGCACGATCACTCGGTGTCGCAGGAAGGCGTGTACGACAAGGCCGTCGCGGCGATCAAGGAAGCGAAGCGCCGCGGCTTCCGCGTGAACATCAACTGCACGCTGTTCAACGATGCGGTGCCGGAGCGCGTCGCGAAGTTCTTCGACACGCTGGGCCCGATCGGCGTCGACGGCATCACCGTGTCGCCGGGCTACGCGTACGAGCGCGCGCCGGATCAGCAGCACTTCCTGAACCGCGACAAGACGAAGAACCTGTTCCGCGAAATCCTGAAGCGCGGCGAAGGCGGCAAGCGCTGGTCGTTCAGCCAGTCGTCGCTGTTCCTCGACTTCCTGGCCGGCAACCAGACGTACAAGTGCACGCCGTGGGGCAACCCGGCGCGTACGGTGTTCGGCTGGCAGAAGCCGTGCTACCTGGTCGGCGAAGGTTACGTGAAGACCTTCAAGGAACTGATGGAAACGACCGAGTGGGACAACTACGGCGTCGGCAACTACGAGAAGTGCGCGGACTGCATGGTCCACTGCGGCTTCGAGGCCACCGCCGTGATGGACACGATCTCGAACCCGCTGAAGGCGCTGCGCGTGAGCCGCAAGGGCATCAAGACCGACGGCCCGTTCGCACCGGACATCTCGATCGCGAAGCAGCGTCCGGCCGAGTACGTGTTCTCGCGCCACGTCGAGATCAAGCTCGAGGAAATCCAGCGCGCCGGCAAGGGCAAGCTGCAGAAGCCGGCGAAGTCGGCAACGGCCGCTTAAGTCGCGCGTTGCGCCGCGGGAAGGTTCGCGCCTTCGCAGCGGCTGGAATCGAAAAAGCGCCACGGAGTTCATTCGCTCCGTGGCGCTTTTCGTTTTGACGGACACCGTGTGACACGTTGCGCTTGCGCGCCTGCGTGCGAGGGCGAACGTCGGTTGCCTAGCTTCGAGACTCCGCCGCGGCGATCAGTTGCCAGGCGGTCGGCCCCGGATCGAGCAGCGGGTCGGACGGCGGATCGAGATCGTGCGGATGCGCTTCCTCGGACGGCAACGTCTGCGCTTTCGCAATGCCGATTTCGTCGCCGCATACGGTGCATCGATAGATGCCCGCCACCGTCACCTTGCTGCCCGGCGGCAGATTCTCGCTGAATGCGCGGCCACTTCCGCACGTGAAGTAGCCGCCGCTCCTGTATAGCGCCATCGCTCCTCCTGACTGAAACGAATGCGTTCGCGCCGACACGCACGACCGTCGCAAACGCGAGGATGGATCCTCGTCCGGACACGCCGGGCTCCAGTCAAGTCATTAGACGGCGCGCGTCCGCGCGATGGAATGGGACGCGTATGAAACACGGCCCGTGGCAGCCCCTCAATGCAGAACGGCCGGCTCCCGCATCTTCGCCGCGGCCTGCGCGACCAGCCCCGGCTGTTCGGCAGAAGCGAACGTGCACACATGACGCCACAGCTCCGCCAGCCGATGCCGCGTGAGCGTCGCGACGCACGCGTCGTTCGCGGTAAGCACGCGTTCGAGCACCGCGCATTCGTCGTCGTGCAGCGCCCATGCGCCGCTTTGCACGGCGCGCGCCACGCTCGCGTCCAGCACGCGCTCCGCGTCGACGCACAGGTCGATGGTCGCGTCGGGAGAGACCGCATCGTCGAGCGCGAGGAACACCAGATACACGCTCGTGCGCAGCCGCATCAGCAGCGTTTCGCTACCGTGCTCGCCGCGCAGCGCGACCAGCGCCATGTGGCATTTCAGCGAGATGTCGCGGGCATGCGCGGGCGGCAGCGGCAGCAGCCATTCGCGCGTCAAAGGCGGATGGCGGCGGCCTTTTCGGGCCGCCTTCATGATTCGCCCTCGCTCGCGGACGCATCGTCCTCCCCCACGCCCGGCCAGGCGCTACGGCACACGACGGCGCCGCGGCCCGCGTCGCGCAGGGTGTTCGCCCGGCGTCGCATGCCGTGCATATCGGCGCGCCGTCGCGTCGCGCCCGCTTCCGGCAGCCTGCGTATCGCCGGCGCACGCCACACGCCGGACAATCGGTTGGGGCATGCCATGTTCGTCTCCTGCATCAAAACGTGTTCTCGCCCTTCAGGTAATACGCGGTTTTCACGAAGAACGCCTTCACCGGATGGCCGGTCTGCGCGTCGCGGGCCGCCCGCGCTTGCATCGCGGCCTTCTCGTCGGGCCACCGGTCGGGCATCGGGTTGTACACGCGTTCGAGTGCACGCTGCATCGCGAGCGGATAGTTCTGGTTGCCGGCCGTCGTCGCGCGATAGCCGGCACGCGTCATCTGCATCAGTTGCACATCGGTTTCGGCACGCGCCGCCGACCAGGTCAACGGCGCGGCATGCGGGATGTCGCCGGCACCGATCGACTGCGCAAAGGCGACGGCAGGCAGCGCAACGAGTGCGCAGGAAAGAACAGCAACGGGAACGAGGGATCGCATAATGGCCTCCAGATGGTTGTCCCCGCATCGATCCATCATCGATGCGTTGAAACCATCGTATGTCGGGCCGCATCCCGCTTGAATAGCCGAATCCGCAATTGTTATTTTCAGGTGCGGCATTCGGCGTGCGCGCCGCGTCGTTCGCGAATTCCGCCGACATGGAATTTCTTTATTTCATTCAACGACCTGATCGGATTTCTACCGACGATCCGGTGGGTACTCGCCCGGCTCTTTCAATTTCCGAAATGGCGTGTTGCCGGTGCGATGCCGGCCGGTGCGCCTGCCCGCAAGGCTCCGGCGTGATATCGCGCACGCGGATACCGCCAAAGTGATTTGATCGGATCAGCCGATTCTTCTGATGCAGGACAAATCATCCGCATCGGCTTTCCGGATTGAGACACGACGCAAGCAGCAAGGACGCGCGATAATCACGCATCGGCCGTTTCGCACGGCATCTCAGGCATTCCCTTTTTTAATCGAGTCTTTCCATGGCTGCCCTCGACACTACCGCCATCGACAGCTGGCACGCGCACGTCTATTTCGATGCGGCGAGCCGCGACGCGGCCTGGGCGTTTCGCCAGGTCGTCGACGCGCGGTTCGGCGCGGTCATCGAACTCGGCCGCTTTCACGAACGCCTCGTCGGCCCGCATCCGGCCTGGTCGTACCAGATCGCGTTCGACGCCGCGCGCTTCGACGACATCGTGCCGTGGCTCGTGCTGAACCACGGCGCGCTCGACATCTTCCTGCATCCGAATACGCACGACGAACTGCGCGACCATCGCGATTGCGCGGTGTGGATCGGCAAGTCGTATACGCTGAATCTCGACGCGCTGGCCGGCTAAGGGCCGACGCCCGACCGCCTTCGCCACGGCAGGGCATCCACGTTTCGGGTCGACGTGAAACGTCCCGCGGCGGCACGCCCCTACAGTGGTTTCCGTGATCGACTTCCGGAAACCCGCCATGACACCCGCAGACACCGACGCCAACGCCCGGCGTATCCATGAAGACTGGCACGCAGCCGTCGTCGCCCGCGACTTCGACGCGCTGATGTCGCTGTATGCCGACGACGCGGTGCTCGAAACGCCGCTCGTCGTCGCCACGCTGCCCGCGCACGGCTCGGGCGTACTGCACGGCAAGGCCGCGATCGGCGCATTCTTCGCGGCCGGCCTGCGCAATCCGGACAACCAGCTCGGGCGCTGGTACCGAACCGGGCTGTTCTTCTCGAACGGCCGCCAGCTCGTCTGGGAATACCCGCGCGCAACGCCGGACGGCGACCAGGTCGATCTCGTCGAGGTGATGGACCTGCGCGACGGGTTGATCGCGCATCACCGCGTGTACTGGGGATGGGTCGGGTTCAATGCGTTGCGGGCCGCCGCGTCGCCGTCGCCCGAACGCGCATGACGGCCGCCGTACCTGATCAGGCCGCCGCGCGCCGCGTGCTCGCCGCGACCTGCGTGAGCTACATGCTCGTGCTGCTCGATGCGTCGATCGTCAACGTCGCGCTCACCGACATCGCGCACACGTTCGGCAGCCGCGTGGCCGGTCTGCAATGGATAGTGAACGCTTACACGCTGGCGTTCGCGAGCCTGTTGCTGACGGGCGGCACGCTCGGCGACCGGCTCGGCGATCGCACCGTCTATGTGGCGGGGCTGGCCGTCTTCGTCGCCGCGTCGGCCCTGTGCGGCGTCGCGCCGACCTTGCCGGCGCTCGCGGTCGCCCGCGCGTTGCAAGGCGTCGGCAGCGCGATGCTGGTGCCCTGCTCGCTGGCGCTGATCAATCGCGCGTTCCCCGAACCGGCCGCGCGCGCTTCGGCGATCAGCGTGTGGATGGGCTGCGGCGGCATCGCGATGGCGTCGGGTCCGCTGATCGGCGGCTTGCTGATCGATCTGTCCGGATGGCGCAGCCTCTTCTTCGTGAACCTGCCGCTCGGACTCGCCGGCATCTGGCTCGGCCGAACGGTCGCGCCCGCCGCCGTCGACCGGTCGCGGCAGTTCGACTGGGGTGGCCAGGCGGCGGCCATCGTCGCGATCGGGGCGCTGATCGGCACGCTGATCGAAGGCCCGTCGCTCGGCTGGCGCTCGGCGCCGATCGTCGGCGGCGCGATGGCCAGCGTCGTCGCGTGGATCGCGTTCATCGCGATCGAGGCGCGGCGCCGCGCACCGATGCTGCCGCTCGCGTTCTTCCGCAACCGGCTGTTCGCGGGATCGACGTTCGTGTCGATGGCGTCGGCGTTCGTGTTCTACGGCTTGCTGTTCGTGCTCAGCCTGTTCTATCGGCAGGTTCGCGGCGCCAGCCCGCTCGATACGGGGCTCGCGTTCCTGCCGATGACCGCGATGGTCGCGCTCGGCGGCCTCACCTCGGGGCGGGTCGTTGCACGCTTCGGCGCGCGCGGGACGATGTGCGCGGCGTTCGGGCTCTACGCGGCGGGCGCGCTCGGGATAACGGCCATCGGCGCGACGACGCCCGCGTGGCTTGCGGTCGCGCCGATGCTCGCGATCGGTTTCGCATCGGGCTTCATCTCGCCGGCCGCGACGGCGCCGGCGCTCGGGACGATCGATCGGCCGCGCGCCGGCGTGGCGGCAGCCGTGCTGAACGCGGCACGGCAAAGCGGATCGGCGCTCGGCGTCGCAATTTTCGGCGCGTGCATCGCGACGCTGCAACCGTTCCCGGTGGCGGTACGGGTGGTGCTGACGTTGGCCGCCGGATTGTCGGTGCTCGCCGCGGCAACGTGGTGGCTGACGGCGCAGGCAGCGCCAGCAACTGCCGAAACGACCGCCCCTCTGCGAGCCGCCGCGCGCCGCTAGCGCCTTCCCCGGCGGGCACGCCGCTCGCCGGGGGTTACCGACCGGCTCGACGCCCCATGCCGCTTACGCGACATACATCGCGACACTGACGAACTGGCACAGGCTGCCGGCCAGCACGAACAGGTGCCAGATGCCGTGCCCGTGGCGAATGCGTTCGTCGTTGATGAAGAAGTAGATCCCCGCGCTGTAGATCACGCCGCCGGCCACGAGCCATGCGGTGCCGATCGGCGGCAGCGCATGGATCAGCGGACGCACGGCGACGAGCGCGAGCCAGCCCATCAGCACGTAGAGGATCATCGACAGCAGGCGGGTGCGGCGCCCGAGCGTGAGTTCCTGCACGATGCCGAACACGGCGAGCCCCCAGCTCACGCCGAACAGCGACCAGCCCCACGGGCCGCGCAGCGTGACCAGCGTGAACGGCGTATAGCTGCCGGCGATCAGCAGATAGATCGCCGCATGGTCGCATTTCTGCAGGATCGCCTTCAGGCGCGGGTTGCGCACGCTGTGATATGCCGTCGAGATCGCGTAGAGCAGGATCAGCATCGCGCCGTACACGCTGAAGCTCACCACCTTGTACGGGTCGCCTTCGAGCGCGCCCATCGTCACGAGCGCGACGAGACCCGCCACCGACAGCACCGCGCCGACGAGATGGGAAATGCTGTTGAAACGCTCACCGACATGCACGACGTGTTCTCCTGCGGTCCATCGGAAAAAGAAAGTGCCCCAATGATACCGGCGGCCGGACGCCGCCGCGCTGCGCCCGGGCAAACGGCACGCGAGCACCGTGCGATGCGCGCCGCCGGCCCGCCAAAGAAAAAGCGCCGCGACATCCGTCGCGGCGCTTTCGTTTCGATACCGGGCTGATTCATCAGGTCATTGCAACGGCCCGGTTCAGCAACACTTCCCCGCTCCCGAGCCGTACCGCGCATTCTGACGCTCGCGGAAGAATTCCTCGTACGTCATCGGTTCGCGGTCCGGATGGGTTTCGCGCATGTGCGCGACGTAGGTGTCGTAGTCGGGCAGGCCGACCATCAGCCGCAACGCCTGCCCGAGGTAACGCCCCGCGCTGCGCAGGTCGCTGCCAAGATCGCTGAACATCGCGGCCTCTCCTCAACGTCCGCTGCCGAGCGCCTGCGCGGCCGGCATCGCTTCGTACGGCGTCTCGCGCACGGTCGGCTTCGACTCGCGGCGCGCGCGCAGCACGGCGATCACGCCGTACACCGCGATGGCCACGACGACGAAGATGAACAGCCCGGCCAGCGCCGCATCGATGTAGTCGTTGAAGATGATCCGTTTCATCTGCGCGATCGACTTCGCCGGCGCGAGCACCTTGCCTTCGTCCACCGCGGCCTGCAGCTTCGCGGCGTGCGCGAGGAAGCTGACCTTCGGGTTCGCGTCGAAAATCTTCTGCCAGCCGGCCGTCAGCGTGCAAATCAAGAGCCATGCGGTCGGCACCATCGTGACCCACGCATAGCGCTCGCGCTTCATCTTGAACAGCACGACGGTGCCGAGCACCAGCGCGATCGCGGCGAGCATCTGGTTCGAGATGCCGAACAGCGGCCACAGCGTGTTGATGCCGCCGAGCGGATCGACCACGCCCTGGTACAGGAAGTAGCCCCACGCGGCCACGCACAGCGCGGTGGCGACGAGGTTCGCGGGCAGCGACTCGGTGCGCTTGAGCGCCGGGTGGAACGTGCCGAGCAGATCCTGCAGCATGAAGCGGCCCGCACGCGTGCCCGCGTCGACGGCCGTCAGGATGAACAGCGCCTCGAACAGGATCGCGAAGTGATACCAGAACGCCATCATCGCTTCGCCGCCGATCACCTGGTGCAGGATGTGCGCCATGCCGACGGCCAGCGTCGGCGCGCCGCCCGCACGCGCGATGATCGTCGTTTCGCCGACGGCCTTGGCCGTCTGCGTCAGCATGTCGGGCGTCAGCACGAAGCCCCATTGCGTGACGGTGTTCGCGACCGCTTCCGGCGTCGAGCCGAGCACCGCGGCCGGCGCGTTCATCGCGAAGTAGATGCCCGGTTCGATCACGCACGCGGCGACCAGCGCCATGATCGCGACGAACGATTCCATCAGCATCGCGCCGTAACCGATGAAGCGCGCATTGGTTTCGTTGTCGATCAGCTTCGGCGTCGTGCCCGACGAGATCAGCGCGTGGAAGCCCGACACCGCGCCGCACGCGATCGTGATGAACAGGAACGGGAACAGGTTGCCCGACCACACCGGGCCCGAGCCGTCGACGAACTTCGTCAGCGCGGGCATCTTCAGTTCCGGTGCGACGACCAGGATGCCGATCGCGAGGCCGAGGATCGTGCCGATCTTCAGGAACGTCGACAGGTAGTCGCGCGGCGCGAGCAGCAGCCACACCGGCAGCACCGATGCGACGAAGCCGTAGCCGATCAGGATCCACGTGAGCTGCGTGCCGCTGAACGTGAACCACGCGGCAACCGCCGGCGAGGCGGCCACGTTCTGGCCGAACGCGATCGCCGCCATCAGCCCGATGAAGCCGATGATCGACACTTCGCCGATGCGGCCCGGACGGATGTAGCGCGTATAGACGCCCATGAACAGCGCGATCGGAATCGTCGCGGCGACGGTGAACGTGCCCCACGGCGAATTGGTCAGCGCCTTCACGACGATCAGCGCGAGCACCGCGAGGATGATCACCATGATCAGGAACGCGCCGAACAGCGCGATCACGCCGGGCACCGTGCCGAGCTCCATCTTGACGAGGTCGCCGAGCGAACGGCCGTCGCGACGCGTCGAGATGAACAGCACGATGAAATCCTGCACCGCGCCGGCGAACACGACGCCGGCCAGAATCCACAGCATGCCGGGCGTGTAGCCCATCTGCGCGGCGAGCACGGGGCCGACCAGCGGCCCGGCGCCGGCGATCGCGGCGAAGTGATGGCCGAACAGCACGTACTTGTTGGTCGGCACGTAGTCGAGGCCGTCGTTGTACTTGACCGCCGGCGTCATCCGCAGCCCGTCGAGCTGCATGACCTTGCTGGCGATGAAACGGCTGTAGAAGCGATACGCGATCAGATACACGCAGACTGCGGCGATCACGATCCAGAGGGCACTGACGCGCTCGCCGTGCGCGAGTGCGATCGTGCCGAATGCGAACGCGCCAAGCAGCGCGACCGCGATCCATAGCAGGGTACTGGAAGCCCGATTCATGGCGTCTCCTGGTCTCCAATGTGTTTTTGAGTGGATGCGGCGAGGGGCCGAACCCGCGTGACGTCGATGCGTCGTGCCGCAGCCTCGCGGAGACCGCAGCGATGGGCCGTAGTATTCCGCGCGACGGGGGCCACTTACAAGCGGATAACTACGTATGACGATCTACGTAGAATTACGTAGAACGTTTGGCGTGTGCGCGCTGTCGGCGTTGGTTTGCATAAATTTGTTCCCAAAGA